>JAQCAO010000117.1 GCA_027731885.1 Actinomycetota bacterium
CGGCGTTTTACTAGAGATTGCAACAATGTCTGACGAAGTTGCTGATTACAAAGCAGCAGGTGGAAATACGATCGTTGATCAGACAATCTATGGCTTACATCCAGATCCACAGGGCCTTGCCGAAATATCTAAGGCGACAGGCGTCCATATCATCGCAGGAACCGGTTTTTACCATCAGCAGTATTACCCAGAGTGGCTAGATCAATGGAGCGTGGCTCAGATAGCTGATCGCATGCTCGGCCATATCGTTGACGGTTTTCCAGGCACCAATATCAAAGCTGGAATTATGGGCGAACTAGGGACGCATCATCGTGGTATCAAAGTTAATGAGCGTAAAGTTTTAGAGGCAGCGGCAAAGGTTCAGGCAGAGACAAAGCGACCAATTGGTACGCACGCCTCGATCGAGTGGGTCGGCCTCCACCGCCTCAATATTTTGGAAGCCGCTGGGGCCGATCTTGATATAACTTTAATTGGCCATTGCGACACCAATCGCGATATTGAATATTCACGCAAATTGCTCAAGCGTGGTGTGTGGATTGGGTATGACGCTGTAGGTCAGTTAGATAAACAACGCGATGAACTGCGCGCACAGACAATTGCTACCTTGATCGGTGAGGGATATTTGGAGAAGATCTTGATCTCAACCGATATCGCAGGAAGGTCTAGGTTAAAGATTCACGGCAGCGAAGGCTATAAATTTTTAATTACCAAGTTCTTACCTATTTTGCGCAACGCTGGCGTCACAGATGAGCAGATAGATACTTTGACTAGAAAGAATCCGCAGCGCTTTCTTGCCGGCAAGTGATCAATAGATATGAACGCCGCCGCTAACGTTTAACGTTGCGCCGGTAATAAATGAGCCGTGGTCTGAGGTAACAAAGACTGCAACCGAGGCGATCTCTTCTGGTTGGCCAATTCTCTTTAGCGGGCAGGCATCGATAATCGCCTGCACGTTCTGCGCAGTATTGTCTCGATGTTGCATCGGGGTATCAATCTGTCCTGGTGAAATCGTGTTAACGCGAATTCCAAAACTTCCCAGCTGTTTAGCAAGCCCTCTTGAGAAGGTGACGATCCCTGCTTTGGAGGCAGAGTAAGCATCGGCTCCGAAGAATGAACCAGTCGACCAAGAAGGAGAGGTGAAGGTGAGAATTGATCCAGCGCGTTTACTCTCTTTCAAATGCTCACCAACTGCTCGTGCAATTAGAAAAGTTGAACGTAGGTTGGTATCGAATTGGTAATCCCAATCTGCAACGGTTACATCCTTAAGATCTTTTCTTTTTAGCGTCGCACCAGCCAGAATTACCGCATCAACTCCACCAAATCTTGCGATAGTCGCAGTCATAATCTGATCAGCGCAATCTTCTCCTGATAAATCCACCGAAAGAATTAGATGGCGCGCTGGTTGCGAGAATTCTGCCTCTAATTGGGAGAGTCGGTCTTTATCTAACCCGATAGCGATTACAGATGCGCCAACTCTCTCTAGCAGCAGCGCAGTTGCTTTTCCAATGCCACTACTGGCACCGGTAACAATTATCCGCTTTCCATCGAGTCCGCTACCTATAGATAGGTCGCGATCAGAAGACATATTTTTGTACGGTCTTCTCAATTACCTCAACGCCAAGACCTGGCTTTGACGGAACCGCAATCTTTCCATTCTTATGGGTAAAGGGTTCGGTAATTAATTCATGCTGCATCGGATTCTCATCTGGCTTTAACTCTTGGAGCAGACAACGTGGGGTCGATGCCGAGAGCGCAATTGAGGCAGCGGTATTTATCGCGCTAGACCAAGCGTGGCTGTTAAACCAGAGTCCAGCAGTTTCCACCAATTTAATAATTGCTAGAGCTCCAGTGATTCCTTCTACGCGTCCGACATCACATCCGATTACATCTAGAGTCCCGGAGTTAATAGTTTCGGTATATCCACGATAATCCCATTCGCGCTCACTACCGGCGATTAAGACTTTACTGTGGCTACGAAGCCGCTTAAATTGTTCATACTCCCAAGGCTCAAAAGGTTCTTCTACCCACTTAAGGCCGTACTCTTCCCACGCGCATACTCGCTTAACCGCATCTTCAAAGGTCCAGTTAAGTGATTGACCACGATCCATCATGATCCATGCATCTGGTCCAGCAGCTTGGCGCAGATCGCGAACGAAATTCACGTCACGTTCTAACTCATATCCTATTCGGGCATCACCTCGCTTACCCATTCCGATTTTAAAACCAATGAAACCCTCTTTAACGTAGCGCGCATGGCGCTCTACTTCGATATCAAGATTTGAGTTAAATACGTGAGTTGAGGCAAGGACTGGAATTTCAGTAACTTCTTGGCTATCGCGCTTGCCAATCATCTCAATTAGCGATTGACCTGTAATTTTGCCGCGTAGATCCCAGAGCGCAATATCGATCGCCGAAAGTGCAAAGTGTCCTAGCCCGCCGCGATAGGTGTACCACCAAGTTTGCTTACGAATATCGCGCCAAATACCGAGGTTTTGCAGTGGATCTTTTCCAATAATTACATCTGCTAAATCTTCGACAATGGCAGCGGTTCCCTTAGTGCTTCCAGGAAATTGGGTGATCGCTTCGCCCCAACCAACGGTTCCATCTGAGG
>JAQCAO010000023.1 GCA_027731885.1 Actinomycetota bacterium
TCTTAACTGAAACTCGCGGCACAGGTTTGCTCCACCACGTCTTCGATGGTTATGAAGCTTGGCACGGCGATATCCGTACTCGCGGAACTGGATCACTTGTTTCAGATCGTCTCGGAACGGTAACTTCTTATGCGTTGTACGGAACACAAGATCGCGGCAGCATCTTCGTTGAACCAGGCGATGAAGTTTACGAAGGAATGGTTATCGGTGAGAACTCACGTTCTGAAGATATGGATGTCAACTGCGTGCGCGAAAAGAAGTTAACCAATATGCGCGCATCAGGTACAGATGAATCAGAGCGTTTGATTCCACCTAAGAAGTTAAATATGGAAGGCGCTCTCGAATTCTGTCGTGAAGATGAATGCGTAGAAGTAACTCCAGCGGTTGTTCGAATCCGTAAGGTAACTCTTAACGGTGATGAGCGCGCTCGTGCGACTTCGCGCGCCAAGAAGGCGAACCAAACTTCCTAATTCGCGCCGATACGGTGTAAATGTTAGTGGTGTGGGGTTCAATACCTCATATGACTCAACCTTCTATCAAGCTAACGCAGAGCCCTGCTGCGCTTGCTCCGGTTGAGTTAGATCCGCAACAAGCGAAAGCAGTCGCACACCGCGGCAAACCGCTACTTATTGCGGGCGGACCTGGCACTGGCAAAACCACAGTGTTAATCGAAGCGGCAATTTCTCGGATCAGCGCCGGAGAAAACCCTGATTCAATTTTGTTACTGGCTTATGGTCGCCAACGCGCATCTGAAATGCGCGATGCGATTGCGCTGCGAACGGCCGCAACTGCGCACGAACCACTTGCGCGCACATTTCACTCACTGGCGTACTCAATTTTAAAGATGAATACAGGTGAGTCTTACTACGAACCAATTTTATTATCTGGCCCAGAACAAGAGAATTTCATTGAACAATTGTTGCAAGGCGATGTTTCTGATGGATATCGCAAATGGCCAGTTGATTTACATGATGGTGAAGATAAGAAAGGTAATCCGCTCTTAACCCAAGGCTTTATCCGCGAACTCCGCGATTTAATTATGCGCGCTAATGAGAGAGGGATTAGCCCTGAACAATTGGCCGAACGCGGTAAACAAGTTGGAGAAAAGTACTGGGCTCCAGCCGCAGATTTCTGGTCACGTTACAAGCAAGTAATGGCGATCCGCGAAGATACGGCAGGCGATGCCAAGATGCGGATCGACCCGTCAGAGTTAATTAGCATCACCATCGCTTACTTAAAATCAAATGAAACGCTGCGGGCGAAAATACAAGCGCGCTTTAAGACGATCATCGTCGACGAATTCCAAGAGAGCGATCCTGCCCAACGAGCTTTACTAGATCTAATTTGTGGAAGTGATTTAGTAATTGCATATGATGGAGATTCTGCGGTCGGTCGATTCCGTGGCGCAGACCCAGATGGCTTAAAGAACAAGATTGAGAAATATCTTGCAAAGGGCGCAGAGCAGATCACTTTAAGCAATTCTTACCGCAGCCGGCCTGAAATATTTGAGATCACCCAATCAGTTACCTCACAATTTCGGGCGCCATCGCCAACCCGCAAGCGAAGTTGCACATATAACGAAAAACCAGCGTTAGATAAGGCCTTTGATCTAGCAAGGCTGCGTTCACAATCTGAAGAAGCGCAGTACATCGCCTACCATTTCAAACGCGCACATTTAATGCACGGAATTCCTTATTCCCAAATGGCCGTTATCTTGCGCAGTGCGGGGACGCAAGCCAGTGCGCTACGTCGAGCATTTGCCCAAGTTTCGATTCCAGTTGCAGGTGATCTAGAAGCGCTCTCTACAAATCCCACGCTTGTGCCATTTATCTTGTTAGCGAGAGTTGCTTCTGGTGATCAACCGTTAAATCTTGATACTTGCGAGCGGTTGTTGATCTCTGAATTTGGTGGTGCAGATGCCATCTCATTGCGCCGGATTCGCACCGCTCTGCTGGAAGCGCGCGATGATGCAACCGATGCACGTGGTGGAACTCAATTGTTAATTGATGCGATTGATAAAGGTGATATCCCGATAGAAGATAACGCGTCGCTGACTCGTGTCCACGAATTACTTGCGCATGCGCGTAAAGCGTTGACTAAGAAAAATACCAGCGCTGAAGATTTACTTTGGGCGATCTGGAATAACGCAAAAACTAGTGACAATGAAAAGTTGAGCACTGCTTGGCGCAATACCGCGCTACGGGGTGGAAATCGTGGTGCGGCCGCTGATCGCGATCTCGATGCAATGATTCAACTCTTTGATGGAGCACAGAGATTTACTGAGCGTTTTCCATATTCCAAGCCATCTGCATACCTCGATGAGTTAGCCCGCGAATCAATTGTGGGAGACATTATTACCTCACAAGGTGTGCGCCCCGACGTTGTCGAGATATTGACGGTTCACTCCGCCAAAGGACGTCAGTGGGAGTTAGTCGCCGTTGCAGGGCTGCAAGAAGGAGTCTGGCCGAATTTACGTCAACGCAGTTCACTTTTGGGAAGCGAAAGGTTGGTAGAACGCGAACGCCACGGTGATTTACCGCGGTTAGAACTAGATGTTATTGCCGCTAGTTCTCTCGCTGAAGATGAGCGCCGCTTGTTGCATGTGGCTGTAAGCCGCGCCCGCCAGGGTTTAATCGTCACCGCGGTGCAACGCGAAGATGATGAGCCATCTGCTTTCTTTGAAGAACTTGATCCGAATTCTGGATCTGATGATCTAGTAATTACCGAAGTGCCGCGCCCGCTTACAACAGCAGCGCTAGTTGCAACGTTGCGACAGAATTTAAGTGGCGAAGATATCGAACCAGCCGCAGGAATTTTAAAGAGCCTTACAGAAGCAAAGATTCACTCTGCCGATCCGCTCAATTGGACCGGCGCACTTGCTATCTCTTCTACCGAAACCGTTGTGTCTAAAGATGGCAGCGTTCAAGTCTCCCCAAGCGGCGCCGAGAATTTTACCGAGTGTGGAGTCAAATGGTTCCTTGAGAAGAATGGTGGGACCAACGGTGATTCAACGGCGCAGATTCTTGGTTCTGCGATTCACGAATTTGCGCGCATCAAGGTGGAAGAACCCGGAATCACAGATGCAGAGTTGATTTCAAAGCTAGAAAGTTCTTGGTCGTTAATCGATCCAACCGATGGCTGGGTGAGCACAACGGCGTTAAAGCGCGCTGTAAAGATGCTGGAGCGCTTTGCGAGATATCACGCTGCTTCACCTCGCACCGTCGTTGGCGCAGAACTTAACTTCACCATAAAGGTGGGACGTGCTGAAATTCGCGGAAACGTTGATCGAATTGAAGTTGATGCAGATGGAAGTTTCTATGTCATTGACTTTAAAACTGGAAAGAACGTGATCAAGAAAGAGGAAGCGAAAGAGAATTTACAGCTCGCTTGTTATCAGTTAGCAGTTGCCCTAAATGGTTTTGAGAAGAAGTTATCTGGTACTAAATCAACCGGGGCAGAGTTGGTCTATCTCGCTAAAGATTCGGTTAAGGTCACAACGCGCCAACAATTCATCATTGATGAGGTTCAGGTTAAAGCAAAGATTGAAGAGATCGCAGAAGGAATGGGAGCAGCGACCTTCCAAGCGCGAGTCAATGAAATGTGCGAAAAGTGCGTAGTAAAGGCTGCTTGTCCGATCCAAAATGAGGGACGGACGGTGATCGAATGATTGAGAAGTATTCACCGCAAGATATCGCCGCTGCCCTACAAAGAGTTGGCGCAAAAGTTTATGACCCAACCCCAGAACAGAGCGCGATTATTTCGATTGTGACCAATCCACTCGAACCAGCAGTTGTTATTGCCGGCGCAGGCTCTGGCAAGACGGAAACTATGGCGGCGCGAGTTATCTATCTCGTAGCAAATGGTTTCGCTCGCCCTGATCAAATTTTAGGCCTTACCTTTACTCGTAAAGCAGCGGGTGAGCTCGCGATCCGTATTCGCACTCGCTTGCGCCAGCTGCGTGCTGCAAAGTTGATCCCTGAAAATACTTCGCTAGAAGTCTCAGTCACTACTTACCATTCATACGCCGCACGCCTGCTATCAGAACATTCCATCCGATTCGGTATTGATGCTGATATCTCTCCAATGGGAGATGCGGCGATGTGGCAACTCGCTAACGATGTCGTGCGCAATTGGGATGATGCGAATTACACAAATGAATCGGCGGTTAATACAGTTGTTGGCGACCTGCTGGGTCTAACTAAGTTGATGTTGGAACATCAAGTTAAACCAGATGCCATTGAAGCCGCTGATCTTGCAGTGCTGCAAGAGCTAGCAACAATGAGCGGTGATCTAAATGATCAGGTCCGCAGGGTTAAACGCACCTTGGAGCAACGTATTGGTTTGCTGCCAATGGTCGAAAGTTTTATTAAACGGCGCCAACAATCGGGACAGTCATCATTTGATGATCAGATGGCGCTAGCTGCAGATATCGCAGTAAATTTCAGCGACATTGGCGAACTCGAACGCGCCAAGTATTCCGTTGTCTTACTTGATGAATATCAAGATACTTCGCAATCACAAGTACGTATGCTCTCCTCTCTCTTTGGCGCGGGACATCCCGTGATGGCAGTTGGCGATCCTTGCCAGGCGATCTACACCTGGCGCGGAGCATCAGCCGGCACAATCAGCTCATTTAATAGCTATTTTCCAAAGGTTTCTGGGCAGAACGGGCAAGATCGATATTCGCTTCTCACAACTTTCCGAAACGATAGAGCAATCTTGGAACTCGCCAACGTTGTATCTGCGCAGATTCGCGAAGAAGGCGGCGCTGATGTTCCACCGTTGACTCCGCGTCCTGGCGCAGGCGCCGGAAATCTAACTTGTGGCGTTTTTGAAAGTATTGATGCAGAAGCGCAAGCGATCGCAGATTACTTTACTGCGCTCTGGTTTGATGAAAAACGTTTAGCCACAGCGCCACAGAAGCGCTCCACCTTCGCAGTCTTAGTCCGCAAACGTTCACAGATAGCAGCGATAGAGAGCGCGCTTAGATCGGCTGGCATGCCAGTTGATGTGATCGGCCTCGGTGGATTGATCCACGTGCCAGAAGTCGCAGATATCGTTTCAATGTTAAAGGTGATCGCCGATCCCGATGCTGGCGCTGCCTTAATGCGCCATTTAGTTGGTCCACGAATTAACTTAGGTGCGAAAGATTTAGCGGCGCTCGGTGCTTACTCTCGCAATCGCGCCAAAGGCTCGCGCGCTGAGAGCAAGTCGCTAATTAAGAAGATCGCCGCAGGAAATCCAGAGCGTGCAGAAGCTGATGATCAATTCTTAGGTTCACTAATCGATACCTTAGACGAAATCGAAAAATGTGATCGAAAGACCTTTACGGAGGTTGGCTACAATCGGTTAAAGAACTTTGCTGCGGATTTACGCAGGTTACGTTCGCGCGCAGGTGGAACAATTACTGATTTGATCAACGAGATTGAAAATTACTTATCACTGGAAGAAGAAGTGATGTTGCGCGATGGCACTGGATCTGGGCGTCGCCATATCGATCGCTTCCTTGATGAGGCCGGTAAGTTCGCGCGCAGCGGCGGCACGCTCTCTTCATTCTTACAATGGCTCGATATCACCGGCGAAGAAGAAGGTGGGCTTAAATCTGCCGCTCCAGAAGTTCGCAGCGATGTTGTTCAGATCCTCACGGTGCACACATCTAAAGGCGCAGAATGGGATGTAGTCGCTGTTCCAGGCCTTGCAGAAGGCACATTCCCAGGCATAAATAAATCTGATCCCGATAACTGGATTACCAACGAAAAACATATTCCTTTCCACTTACGTGGTGATAGCGATGAGCTGCCGCACTTCTCCTTTAACGGTGCCACCAAGAACTCTGAAGCGAAGAAAGCGATCGATGCCTACGGCAAGATCTGCAGCGCAACCAAGATCCGTGAAGAGATCCGCTTAGGTTACGTCGCATTTACTCGCGCCCGCACCCACTTGATTGCAACAACATCTTGGTGGCGCGATGGCGCAGACTGGGTGGCTCCTTCTTCAATCTTTGAACAAGTCGCTCTAGTCGCTCAAAAATCTGGTGTAATTTTAAATAACGCGGTGCAGCCCGAAGAAGATGCTAAAAATCCAAAGTTAGATAACCCGGAAACAGGAATCTGGCCCCGCGATCCACTCGGTAACAAACGGGGAGAATTTGAAGCAAAGGTGAGCGCAGTCAATAACGCAGTTGCAATTAATTTAAATAAATATGAGAGCGCTGACTTTGAGATAGCCTCTTGGGTCAATGATGCGAAAGCGCTGATTAATGAGAGTTCGCTCGCCCAAAATCGTGGGCTAGAGATTCCTTTGCCACCGCGTCTTTCAACATCTACCTTGGTCGCACTGCATAAAGATCCAGTTGAGCTAGCGCTAAATATTCGCCGACCAATGCCACGTCCCCAAGATGAGTATTCACGTCGCGGTACCGCATTTCACTTATGGATTGAAAGACACTTCACCGCTGCAACTTTATTTGATGACGATGATTTAGATTTCTTAGATCCACTCGAACCTGATCAGACCTTAGAAGGACTTAAAAATAAATGGTTGGAATCTGATTGGGCAGCGCGAATTCCATATGCTGTGGAAGTTCCATTTGAAACTGTCATTGGCCCAGTCTTGGTTCGTGGAAGAATCGATGCTGTCTATGAAAGAGATGGTCGCTTCGAGGTTATCGACTGGAAGACTGGATCGATGAAGTTGGGGCCATCTTCAACGGTGCAGCTTGCGGTTTATCGCTTAGCCTGGGCAAAGTTAAAGGGAATAGACCCAGCCCTGGTCTCAGCTGCTTTCCACTATGTTCCAAGTGGAGAGACAGATCGCAGCTCAGATTTACTCACAGAGAAAGAGTTGATTGCACTCTTATCTCTGCCACGAGCAAATTAAATATCGAAGCGATCTAGCTCCATTACCTTGCTCCAAGCCTGCGCAAAGTCAGAAGCAAATTTTCCATCTGCATCATCGCTCGCGTAGACCTCAGATAAGGCGCGGAGTTCAGAGTGCGAACCAAAGAGCAGGTCAGCGCGAGATGCAGTCCAATTAACTTTACCGCTCTTACGATCGCGACCTTCAAAGATGCTCTCATCTCCTGATTTAGGAGCCCACACCGAGTTAATACTTAAGATATTTTTGAAGAAATCATTGGTTAGCGATTCCTTCTTCTTGGTAAGTACACCGACCTTTGAGCCATCAAAGTTTGCACCAAGTACACGCATGCCACCGATTAAAACTGTTAACTCTGGGGGAGTTAGCGTCAGAAGCGCCGCCTTATCAACAAGTGGAACTTCAGCGGGACGGTTATCTGATTTGCTTATGTAATTACGGAAACCATCAGCGCTTGGCTCAAGAACGGCGAATGATGCGATATCAGTCTGTTCTTGTGTTGCATCAGTGCGTCCTGGTGTGAAACGTACCTTTGCCTTGTGGCCAGCATTCTTTGCAGCAGTTTCTACTGCAACGGTACCGCCGAGAACGATTAGATCAGCCAGTGAAACTTTCTTATCAGATTTCTTATTGAAGTTAACTTGAATCTTTTCCAGCGTTGCTAGAACCTTCTTTAACTCCTTGGGGTTATTTACCTCCCAATTGCGCTGTGGTTCTAAACGAATTCGTGCACCGTTGGCACCACCTCGTTTATCTGTGCCACGGAAAGTTGAGGCTGATGCCCACGCTGTTGTTACAAGCTGGGCGATAGTTAAATCGCTAGCCAGGATGCGTTTTTTGAGAAGATCAATCTCGCTCTTGCCAATCTTCTTCTTATGAGCTGCAGGGAGTGGATCTTGCCAAATAAGCGCTTCATTAGGCACAAGTGGCCCAAGGTAGCGGGCGATCGGTCCCATATCGCGGTGGGTTAACTTAAACCAAGCCCGCGCAAAGGCATCTGCAAAAGCGCCGTGATCTTCGGCGAAGCGACGCGAAATCTTTTCATATGCCGGATCTGTACGTAGCGCTAGATCAGTTGTGAACATAACTGGCGCGTGAGTCTTGCCGGCAATGTGCGCATCAGGAACAGATTTTGCAGCAGATTCATCCGTTGGAATCCATTGCGTTGCACCTGCTGGGCTCTTTGTCTGCTTCCACTCATATTTGAAGAGCGTCTTGAAGTAGGTGTTATCCCATTTAGTCGGCGTTGGAGTCCACGCACCTTCGAGTCCGCTCGAAATTGTTTCTGCACCATTTCCTTTACCGTTGCTGTTCTTCCAGCCAAGTCCCATCTCTTCCATTGGAGCAGCCTCTGGTTCTGCGCCGACATTTTTACCGGGATCGGCTGCACCGTGTGCTTTACCAAAGGTATGTCCACCAGCAATAAGTGCAACAGTTTCTTCATCATTCATCGCCATACGTGCAAAAGTTTCACGAATATCTTTTGCTGATGCGAGAACATCAGGATTTCCATTAGGGCCTTCAGGGTTTACATAGATAAGTCCCATCTGAACTGCGGCGAGCGGGTTCTCTAAATTTCGATCTCCGCTGTAGCGCTCATCTGCCAGCCACTCTGCTTCTTTACCCCAGTAAGTCTCATCTGGTTCCCAAACATCGGCGCGACCGCCACCGAATCCAAATACTTTTAGCCCCATAGATTCAAGGGCGCTATTGCCAGCCAAGATCATTAAATCTGCCCAAGATAATTTCTTTCCATACTTTTGTTTAATCGGCCATAACAAACGGCGCGCTTTATCTAGGTTTACATTATCTGGCCAGCTATTTAGCGGTGCAAAACGTTGCATACCTGCCCCAGCTCCGCCGCGACCATCGTATGTTCTATATGTACCAGCGCTATGCCAAGCCATACGTATAAAGAATGGGCCGTAATGCCCGTAATCTGCTGGCCACCACTCTTGCGAAGTGGTCATTAGCTGCTCAATATCTTTCTTGACCTTCTTAATATCTAACTTCTTAAACTCTTTTGCATAATCAAATTCTTCGCCCATTGGGTCAGAGACCGGAGAGTGTTGGCGCAGCACAGATATATCTAATTGATTTGGCCACCAATCAGTGTTGTATGTGCCTTCCTTATTTAACTTACTGCCGGTGTATGGGCAGGTTGCTGAATCTGTCATGTTTCCTCCTGGTCAAGATATCTGCGTTAAGCATAATGGAATCCCCAGAAAAGGCTATTTTAGAATTTCAATTCCGATCGGGAGGTGATCACTGATCCCAGAAGTTGAGATAGACAAGGGCTGGCACTCATCTGGAAGCAATTGATCAGAGAGTATGTAATCAAATTGTATTTTTGCGCCCCAACTTGGGTAGGTATTTTGATTTATTAGAGAGCGCCACTTTGAGAAGGCGACTGGTAGCCCCTTCGGAAGATTTAAATCACCCATTAACAACACCTTGGTATTTGTCTCACTTGCTATCTGCAGGGACCAACTCTTTAGCTTCTTTAACTGTGCCAAGTTAACGCCGGGCACGAAAGATAAATGTGTGTTAACAACTGTGAAACCATTTGCAAGAGTTGCCGCTAGCGCCAAACGTGGTTCATCGTGTACATAAATTGCGCGAATCTTTGGCTTGCTGCTGGTCTCACTCTCAGTCGGAACAACCAGTGGAATACCAATTGGTGAGTTGCCAAGTTCTAAGCGGCGCCACTTTAATACCTTAATTGTTGATGCAATTCCAATTCCATAACTACCTGCCAGCGAATCTGTTGTCTCATTTGTAAATATCTTGACTTCTTTTTTACTTAACTTCCGCCATTTTTCACCTGGAGTTCCAACAATGCCTGGTGCAAATGCCCAATTAGCTGCACCCATTGCGCTGGCAACTTCAGCGATCTGGTTAATCGATCCAGTGCGCGGCAGGTTGAAATCGATCTCCTGAACCGCGATCACATCGGTGGATAAGGCAGCGATCGCTCGGTGCAGGGCGGCGAGCGAAGGCCCAGATTTATTCGGTGGAATCTCCATTCCATGGAGGAGATTCCACGAGGTGATGCGCATATGGCCAAGGCTAGTAGCGTTCACCCTTATGAGCGCGGTCAACGGACAGGTATCGAGGATGGATCGCGCCGCCAACCTGCGCACAAATCCGGTTTCCCTCGATCAACTCTGGACGAAAGCGAAGATCGTGCACGTGAGCGCCGGGCGGATGGCAGTTACCGATAGCGCGAACCAACTCAGATTTCTTAACGCTGCCCAAGTTGCCGCGCTAATTAAGAGCGGTGATTTTAAATCAGGTGAGAGATATTTCTTAGGGCTAGATCAGAGCGATAGCTCACCATATTTCGCTTGGAACTCAGGGAGTAAAAATTCTGAAGATGATCAAGCACCGGCAGGTTATGTAACGCTGCGCGAAATCGGCGGTGTACTTGATGGTTTGCAGATGGAGGTCGCACTTCACTCGGTTGCACTCTCAAATTGGCACAACACCCATCCACATTGCTCCCGATGTGGTGCGACAACATCAGTTTCACTTGGTGGGGCGATTCGGATATGCGATAAAGATAAGAGCGAACATTATCCTCGAACAGATTGCGCGATAATTGTTCTGGTGCGCGATAGCGAAGATCGAATTTTATTGGGGCGTCAAGCTATCTGGCCCGAAGGACGTTTCTCATGTTTTGCTGGTTTTCTGGAGCCAGGTGAAACATTTGAACAATGTGTGCAACGTGAACTCTTCGAAGAAGCAGGTGTGGCGGTTCGGGAGATAAATTATTTGGGATCTCAACCCTGGCCATTTCCAGCTTCAATCATGATCTCTTTTGAAGCGATCACGGATTTTCCGGATAGCGCGCGCCCAGATGGTGAGGAAATAGTTGCCATCAAATGGTTAAGCCGCGCGGAGTTAAAGGCAGAAGTATCTGCGGGAACACTTTTGCTTCCACCAGATATATCGGTATCGCGCAAGATGATTGATCGCTGGTTAAGTGCATGATGCAAGAAGCCAGTGCACTTCGCGCTGAAGAGATCTTGGCTGCCCTCGATGCTGATCAAAGAGCAGTTGCTCTTGCAACGCGCGGCCCGGTCTGTGTAATTGCTGGAGCTGGAACTGGAAAAACTAGAGCAATCACTCATCGCATCGCCTATGCCGCAAGTATCGGAACCATGGATCCGCAGAAAGTTCTGGCGCTAACTTTTACATCACGTGCCGCCGGTGAGATGCGCACCAGGTTACGTTCGCTGGGAGTCCCGACCGTCGCCGCACGCACGATTCACGCGGCAGCGCTAAAGCAACTGGTTTACTTCTGGCCGAGCGTATTTGGCGGGCGAGTGCCTGAGCTAATGACTGCAAAGGCGGGTTTTATTGGTGAAGCGATCAACCGCGCTGGATTAGCAAGTGAACTGCGCGCCACATCGCGCGAATTAATGCGCGATATCGCCAGCGAGATTGAATGGGCAAAGGTTTCACAAGTTGCGCCAGAAGATTTTGTAAATGAGATTGCCAAGCGCAGTCAAAAACCAAGAGTAAGCGCTGAGAAATTAGCGCAGGTTTACACTGCATACGAAAGCGTTAAGAAACAAGAGTTGGCGATTGATTTTGAAGATGTGCTCTTGCTGACCGCCGCGATGCTCGAAGAAGAGCGAACCGTCCGTGAGCGTGTGCAAGATCAATATAGATATTTCACAATTGATGAGTATCAGGATATTTCTCCAGTACAACAAAGGTTGATCAACGCTTGGTTGGGTTCGCGACAAGATATTTGTGTGGTTGGCGACCCCGCGCAGACTATTTACTCATTTGCTGGCGCCACCCCAGTCTTTCTCAATAGCTTTACCCAACGCTTTCCTGACGCTGAAGTAATTCGTTTGAGTACTGGATATCGCTCGACGCCGGAAATTATCTTTGCAGCAAATGCGCTCTTACGTCACGGAGCGATGGGGCAGGAGTTAATTGCGTTAAATGATCACGGCACTAAACCGTCTGTTGATGGATATGCCGATGAAGATGCAGAAGTTGCTGGAGTTTTGGCGCAGATCACAGATTTATTAAATTCTGGAACGCAGGCGCAAGAAATCGCAATTTTAGCGCGGACCAACAACCAACTTAAAGGTGTGGAACGCGCCATGAATAAAGCGGGTCTGCCATATCAAGTTCGCAGCACCGAAAGATTCTTTGATCGCCAAGATGTCCGCGATTTCTTAAAGGAAGTTCGCCGCGCATCTGTATTGCCGACTGAAGGCGTTGCTTGGATAGATGAACTTCGCACTTTGGCACAACCACATTTGACGGGTGAGAGTATTGATGGCATCGCAGCGCTGCTGCACTTAGCGCGCGAACTGGATGCTGATAACAATTTCAGTCCTAAGACGCTGCGTGGGTATTTAAGAGAAATTGAAGATCGCGTGCAACAGAACAATCCGCCAACTATGCCTGTGATCACCTTGGCTACCTTGCACGCAGCCAAGGGCTTGGAATGGGAGCGCGTATTTTTAATTGGCGCCTCAGAAGGAATTCTGCCGCTGGAAACTGGGGTTACTGGCCAGTCCGATGCGGTGATCAATGAAGAGCGTCGTTTGTTCTACGTTGGAATGACGCGCGCCAAGGTGGATCTACATATCAGCCATCGCCAGAACCCCAGTCGATTCCTGCGTGAATCCGGCTTGCTCGCATAGATCTGCCTCAAATTAATTCATTTGCATAGATCACTCTCTGTGGTTTACCCTTGCCTTTCACCAAAGTGGTGAAGGTCTAATAGGCCAAGTAGAAAAAGGAGAATGAAAGATGTTTCTTACATCTAATCCATTCACCACAGCACGCGTTACACGCGGTGCTGCTACTTCGCCTGCCAATTTCCATGCGACTTCAAAGAAGCATGCAAATTGGCCCGCAGCGTCAAAGCCAGCGTTTTACGCAGCTTTTTACGCAGTGGATGAGGCCACAGGAGGTTCAATCGGATAACCCCGATAGACGCCAAACCTAAGGCCTCAACTCCACAAAGGAGTTGGAGGCCTTTTTTAATTCCCCGAAACAATTAACAAACAATCCGAAGAAAGAAAACGAGAGAGAAGAAAGTGGGTGAGAACGATGAGCGTTCTCTACAGCGAACTACAGGTACCAGGTTGGGCAGAAACAGGCGAGAAGATCGGTCTCTATGACGTGACGGGTGCTTACGACTCGGCTATCGCCTTTACTTTGCCATGCCATAACGCTGATCCCGAGCTCTTCTTCTCGGAAAGCGATGAGGGCATTGCGCAAGCGAAAGCGCTCTGCGGTGGATGCCCCGTGCGCAATAAATGTTTAGATGGAGCTTTATCTCGCCAAGAACCGTGTGGTGTTTGGGGAGGACAGTTAATTGAAGAAGGCGTAATCATTGAACGTAAGCGCCGCGCGGGACGTCCGCCGCGCATTGCAGCGTTCGTGTAATTACTTCTATCGGCAAAATCCGTTGCTCGCACGGCCCTCGTATTGATCTCTTTTCAATACGGGGGTCGTGCCACATTAAGGATAAAGAATTGCAGGAGTACACTCTAAATATGGTGACCACAGCGAAGAAGAGTCCGGCAAAGAAGAGTCCGGCGAAGAAGAGTTCTATAAAGAAGAGCACGGTAAAGACGAGCGCGATAAAGAAGTCAGATAGTAAAAAAGTAGATATCCCTGTTGCTCAAATAGGCGTGGATTGGCGCTCGCTCTACCTTTACGCAATAAGCCTCATAACTCTTCTTATCTGTATCTTTACTGTAATTAACTTGATTAATCGAGGTCTGGATTTAATCGTTCCGGACACTGGATATGTAGATCCTTACGCGGTACAGAATGATCCTAAAGTTGATCCGGAAGTACTGCGCCAAGCAAACATTGATCAGAGCCGCCGTAGCGCGATTCGCGGCATAACCAGTTCTATTGTTTCTCTACTAGTTACCGTTCCAGTTTATTTGTATCACTGGCGAATGGTTCGCAAAACTTCAAATTAAAGCCAAAAATTCCAGCCAACAAGTTAAGCGTTGGCAGGTGCGATCTCAGGGAACCAAGAGAGCGCTTCATCGCGGAAATTTCCTTCGGCCTCTAACTGGCAGAAGATTCCAGTTGTGCCCAGCGTGACGCGGTGGATCAAAACATATTCAGCGGGAAGATTTAGTTGGAAACCAATCTTAGCAGTTGGGTTTCGCGGATCTCCAACGCGGGCGCTCTGATCACGCAACCATTCGCGAGAGTATTTAAATGTTTCGGTGCGCAGTGGCTCAACTAGTGGAACCAAGAAATCTAGAACAAGTGCAGGATCTACATCTACTTCAGGCAGAATAAATCCATCTTTCTTAAAGCCGTTATACAAGGCTTGCGCATCATCATCGAGGGCATGCTTTAACAGATTCTTAAATGGCTCCGGAAATCCATTCGGTAGGCGATTGCACGCACCGAAGTCAAGTACTCCGATTCGCCCATCGGCCAGCAAGCGGAAATTTCCAGGATGTGGATCAGCGTGTAATAAACCAGCCCGCTCTGGACAAGTGAAGTGGAATCGAGCCAGACGCATGCCAGCGTTATTGCGCTCTTCTTGCGTTCCCTCAGCGATAATTTTAGAGAGCGGTGTTCCTTCTAACCATTCTGATACCAATACTTTATCTGCCGACATAACAACCTTT
>JAQCAO010000024.1 GCA_027731885.1 Actinomycetota bacterium
CGTCATTAGACCCGCGAGAGCACCCAGCCACCAATCCGATTCCATTATGTAATGAAAGGCCAGCGCTCCACCTAAAATTGTAAATATCAGTGAGCCAATAACTCCCTCTACGGTTTTCTTTGGGCTGATCTTCGGCGCTAGCGGATGTTTTCCAATTAAGACGCCGGTTAAATAAGCAAAAGTGTCATTGCATCCAACAAGAACCACGAAGGTCATAACTCGTTCTAGCCCATTGTGCGGACGTGCCAGCAGAATTAAGAAGCCAGCAAGAAATGGTAGGTAAATTAGCGCTAGCGCTGATGCCGATGCGGTCTTAACAAAGTTTTCTATTCCACGTGGGAGCAAGAGAACTAGCAAGCACGGAAAGGCTATGGCCGTTGCAACGGCTAAACCAGATATTCCACCGAACCACGTTGCCGCCGATAAGCCAACAGCTGCTGTGGTTAGCGACCAGAGCGGTATCTGAATTTCTACTGCGTTAAATGCCTTATTTAACTCGCGCAGACCAAGGACAACCGCAACTGTGACCAGGCCTGCAAAAATTATTCGCTCGTAGGCAAGGGCAAACCAGACAAGTCCAATCAAGAAAAGTGCGACGAAAATAGATGGCAGCAACTTGCGGCCGGCGCGCTTATTTATCGCTTCGTTAATCGAATGAAGATCTGACATTGCAGTTAGGGCGAATTCCTAGACTTCTAGGAGTTCGGCCTCCTTATGCTTCAACAATTCATCAATCTTTAAAACGTGTTCAGAAGTTACTTTCTCAAGCTCTTTCTCGCCACGGGCTAGATCGTCCTTACCAATATCTCCATCTTTCTCTAACTTCTCCATCAATTCTTTAGCAGCGCGTCGGATATTGCGGATCGAAACTTTGGAATCTTCAGCCTTACCCTTGGCAACTTTAATGTAATCCTTACGTCGCTCTTCAGAGAGCTGAGGCAGAGCAACGCGTATGACAACCCCGTCATTACCCGGATTTACACCCAAATCTGATTCGCGAATCGCTTTTTCGATACCAGCCATTGCGCCTTTATCGAAAGGTGAAACGATGGCCAGACGCGCTTCGGGAACTTGAATTGATGCTAATTGCGAGAGCGGAGTGTAAGTACCGTAGTAATCAACCATGATCTTATTAAAGAGCGCTGGATGAGCCCGGCCTGTACGGATAGTCGCGAAGTCATCTTTAGCTACTTCAACTGCCTTATCCATCTTGCTCTGCGCATCGGCTAGAGCACTTGCTACATCTGCCATTTTTAACTCCTCTAATTTGTAAATCTTCTAGGCCTTGCCGAGCGGCAAGTTATGAAACCAAGGTTCCGATCTTTTCACCACGCACTGCACGACCGATATTTCCTTGCGACATTAGATCAAAGACGATAATCGGCAGGTTATTTTCGCGGCAAAGACTAAATGCAGCGGCATCTGCAACAGCTAGCGATTTAGATAGAACATCATCGTAAGAAATTGAATCGAATCTAGTTGCTTTAGGATCTTTCTTTGGGTCTGCACTGTAAACGCCATCAACTCCACTCTTAGCCAGAAGCAAGGCTTCAGATCCAATTTCAAGTGCGCGCTGTGCAGCGACTGTGTCCGTTGTGAAGAATGGCATTCCTGCGCCAGCTCCGAAAATAACTACCCGCCCTTTTTCCAGGTGGCGGATTGCACGACGTGGAATATACGGCTCCGCGACTTGACCCATGGTGATCGCTGTTTGAACACGAGTGTCAACGCCTTCTTTTTCTAGAAAATCTTGGAGCGCTAAACAGTTCATAACAGTTCCGAGCATTCCCATATAGTCTGCGCGAGCGCGATCCATACCTACTTGTTGCAGTTCAGCTCCGCGGAAATAATTTCCACCACCGACGACAACAGCGAGTTGGACTCCACCTTTTACGACATCTTTAATTTGCTTAGCAACATCGCGCATAACATTTATATCAACGCCGATACCTTTTTCACCGCCGAATACTTCGCCGGAAAGTTTAAGGAGCACCCGCCGATACGTTCCTCTTGTACCGGGCATGGGCGCTCCTTTTCTAAAGCTACTAGATTAACTAGTTCTGACTAGTTTACTGACCTACGCGGAAACGATGGAATGCTTTGACGGCGGTTCCTGCTTCATCGAGGATCTGCTTGACCGTCTTCTTGGCATCTTTAGCGAAAGCCTGCTCCAGCAAGGAAACTTCCTTGACGAAACCGGTGACGCGACCTTCCACGATCTTGGAGAGAGCAGCCTCAGGCTTGCCTTCTTCGCGGGCGGTCTCTTCAGCGATACGACGCTCATTCTCAATTAGGTCAGCAGGAACATCATCGCGATGGACAAACTTTGGTGCAAATGCTGCAATGTGCTGCGCAACATCTTTCCCAATTTCAGCTGCCGCTGACGCCAGCGAGACAAGAACGCCTACTTGTGGAGGAAGATCTGGTGAAGTCTTATGCAGGTAAAGTCCAACTGGACCATTTACAACTGCAACGTTGCGGATTTCGATCTTTTCGCCAAGAGTTGCATTGCCTTCATCGATAACTGATTGAACAGTCTTGCCATTAGACATAGTCGAAGCAAGGAAAGCTTCAACTGTTGCGGTCTTTGAAGCGAGTAAGTGTTCTACGAGTTCTTCACCTAGGGCGATAAAACGTTCACCCTTTGCGACGAAATCTGTCTCGCAATTAAGTTCGAGCATTACTCCAACTTCACCTGAAACCTTGGCAACTACCAAACCGTTTGAGGTCAAACGACCTTCACGCTTTGTTACGCCTTTAAGTCCCTTTACGCGAATCAGATCAATTGCTTTGTCGTAATCGCCATCTGCTTCATCTAGCGCCTTTTTGCAATCGAGCATTCCTGCTGCAGTTGCTTCGCGGAGGCGTTTTACATCTTCTGCTGAATAGTTAGCCAATTTACTTATGCCTCCGGAGTTGTAGGTTCAAGAACCGCTTCTGTAGTAACAGCTTCAGCTGGAACCGCGGACAACAATTCGTTAGTTAGTTGTTCGGACGCAGCTGCTTCTACGACAGCTGGAGCTGCTGGTGCTGACGCTGCGCGAGCCTTAAGGCCTTCAACGATCGCATCTGTAATAACGCGAGTTAGAAGTCCGATAGAACGGATTGCATCATCGTTACCTGGAATCTTGAAATCAACTTCATCTGGATCACAGTTGGTGTCAAGGATTGCAATAACTGGAATTCCTAGCTTCTTCGCTTCCTGAACAGCGAGGTGCTCTTTTTTGGTATCGACAACCCAGATCGCTGAAGGCAACTTGGTCATGTGGCGAATACCGTCGAGGTTCTTAAAGAGTTTTTCGCGCTCACGACGAAGAACAAGAAGTTCTTTCTTGGTAAGCAAAAGATCATTTGCATTCTCAAGAGCTTCTAGCTCCTTGAGGCGCTGGATGCGCTTGTAAACAGTTGGGAAGTTAGTGAGCATTCCACCTAACCAGCGTTCAGTGACGGTTGGCATTCCAACTCGCGCAGCCTGCTGCATGATCGGTTCGTGTGCTTGCTTCTTTGTTCCAACGAATAGAACGTGGCCGCCCTTAGCGACTGTGTCCTTAACAAATTCATATGCTTGATCGATAAGCGCAAGTGACTGCTGAATATCGATAATGTAGATGCCGTTGCGCTCTGTGAAAATAAAACGCTTCATCTTTGGATTCCAGCGACGTGTCTGATGTCCGAAGTGGACTCCACTGTCGAGGAGTTCTCGCATTGTTACTACTGCCATGGCAGCGCTCTCTTTCTTCGGTTTACGCGCAGAGCGCAGTAAACCTGATCGGTTAGTGGCTTAACTATTTGTTAGGCCCGTCGCACCTACAACGCCGACCACAAAAAAGTTTGCGGACCGAAGTGGCTTGTATTCCCCGCAAAGCAGTTCATACATAAGTGCTGAGATGTCACACCAGAATTTCGTTTCCGAATATTTAGTGTGCAGGGCAAATCCTACCTTCCGCCATGGGGTGCTAAATCCACCCCAACTCAGGTTCTACGCGCGGGGATGGGCTTGCTTAAAGGCTTTTTGTAGCCGTTCGGTTGATACGTGGGTGTAAATCTGAGTCGTAGCAAGTGATGCGTGGCCCAAGATTTCTTGCACAGTTCGCAAATCTGCACCGCCTTCAAGTAAATGTGTGGCTGCTGAATGGCGCAACGCATGCGGTCCCAGCTGCTCGACGCCCTCGAGCGCTGCAAGTGCGTGATAAACCATTGTGCGCACAGTGCGCTGATCAATTCGCTTTCCGCGTGCGCCTAAGAAAACTGCGCGCTCTGAATTGGCGCCAGCAAGTGATTCGCGTCCGTTTTTCAGCCAAAGTTCAAGCGCTCGCATCGCCGGATTTCCGATCGGAATAGTTCGCTCTTTATTTCCTTTACCCAAAACTCTAATTGTCTGGCGTGCATAATCTATATCTTCCAAATCTAAGCCGCAGAGCTCTGAAACTCGCGCACCTGATGCATACAAGATTTCTAACATTGCCGCATCGCGTTTTGATAACGGACCATCTTCTTCCCCGACGCGCGCTGACATAGCATCCATAGCAAGAGATGCATCGGCAACTGTTAAAACCTCCGGCAGAGTACGGGCACCCTTAGGGGTGGCCAGCGTTGCCCCAATATCTTTTGCTAGATAGCCCTTCTTCGTCGCCCACTTTGTAAATAAGCGAATCGAAGTTGCACGCCGCGAGAGAGTTGTACGCGCTCCCCCTTTGACTTGTTGATTGGCTAGCCAAGAGCGGATGTGGGAAATCTCTAATTTGGAAAAATCATTTAGATCAACTCTCTCTAAATGATTGATGAAAGAATCTAAATCGCCTAAATATGCACGGATGGTGTGGAACGAAAGGTTTCGTTCTGCTTCCAGATATCTCTCAAAAGCTGAGCGCACTTGATCAAAAGGCGCGCCGGTCATAAATTAAAGGTTACTCGGGTTTGCGGCCTTGGCGCAGTAAGCCGAAGGTGACTGCATCTTCAAGTGCCATAGCCGATGCAGCGATCACGTTTTCGTGAACTCCAACTGTGTTCCATTCGCCTTTGCCGTCAGAAGTTTCAACCAGAACGCGAGTAACAGCACCTGTACCAAGGCGACCTTCAAGGATGCGAACTTTGTAGTCCGTGAGTTCCAGTTTCGATAACTCTGGATAAAGTTGAATCAACCCAGAGCGCAGCGCATTATCGAAGGCATTAACTGGTCCATTTCCGGAGCCAGTGCAAGAAATTTCTTTCCCTTGTGCAGTGACAGTAACTTCAGCTTTAGTGACAATGCTCTGATCTTGCGCGCGCTCTACTGTCGTTAACCAATGATTGATCTTAAAGAATGATGGACGCTTGCCAGAGATCTCTTCGTGTAGCAAGAGTTCAAATGAGGCATCGGCTGCTTCAAATGTAAATCCGCGCGCTTCCATCTCCTTTACGCGATCAACGACTCGACCGACTAGCTCACGGTCTCCGCCGAGATCAACACCGAGCTCTTGTGATTTAAGTTCGATAGATGCTCGACCCGCCATGTCCGAGACCAACATGCGCATATCGTTTCCGACAGATGCCGGCTCTTCGTGTTGATAGAGCGCGGAATCAACTTTAATGGCAGAAGCATGTAGCCCTGCTTTATGGGCAAAAGCTGAAACTCCAACGTATGGCTGACGACCAGAAGGAGCGATATTTGTAACTTCGGCGACCGCGTGTGAAATTCTAAATGATTCACGAAGTGAGTTTGGTGGCAAGACCAACTGCTTCTTCTTTAACTCTAAATTGGCAATAATGGTTACGAGATCGGCATTTCCGGTTCGCTCACCATAGCCATTTAAAGTTCCTTGAACATGTGTTGCACCTGCTGCAACTGCCGCCATTGAGTTGGCTACTGCACAACCAGTGTCGTTGTGGCAGTGAATTCCTAAGCGAGCAGATGTTGTGGTCAAAACATCGTGAACGACATCTGCGATTTCATCAGGCAACATCCCACCATTTGTATCGCAGAGCGCGGCGACATCTGCACCAGCCTCCATTGCTACGCGAATAACTTCGAGAGCATAGTCACGATTGGCACGATAGCCATCAAAGAAGTGCTCAGCATCTAGAAAAACGCGTTGACCCTCTTGGCGAAGATGGAGAACAGATTCACGAACCATCGCTAAGTTCTCTTCTAAGGTCGTTTTTAACGCAAGATCGACGTGGCGATCGAAGGCCTTAGCTACCAAAGTTACCGCTGGCGCACCGCTATCGCGTAGGGCTCCCAGAAGTACATCATCTGCAGCTTTTACATTTGGGCGACGAGTTGCACCGAAGGCTACAAAAGTGGCATTTTTTAACTTCAACTCTTTCTTGGCGAGTGCGAAGAATTCGGTATCTTTGGGATTAGCTCCAGGCCAGCCACCTTCAATAAAGCCAACACCTAGGTCATCTAAATGGCGGGCGATTATTAACTTATCGTGGACTGAAAGATTTAAACCCTCTTGCTGAGCGCCATCGCGCAGAGTTGTGTCATAGATATGAAATGCATCTGATACTGGCATTAGATAACTCGCTTGACCCAGTTGTGCTTATCAGCAGTTGTTCCGTGTTGAATAGCAAGTAAGTGGTTGCGGATCTGCATGGTGATAGCACCTGGTTGCCCATCGCCAGTTACCCACGTTCCCATAGCGCTCTTGGCTTGGCCAACTGGAGACACAACTGCTGCGGTACCGCAAGCGAAAATTTCAGTGATCTCACCATTTGTCACGCCATCGCGCCAATCATCTATGGAGAGCATTACTTCATCTGTCTTGTAGCCCAGATCTTTGGCTGCAGATAAAATTGAGTCGCGAGTAATTCCAGGTAATAGCGTGCCAGTTAACTTGGGGGTCATGACCGTGGCGTCAGCACCTTTACCCTTTACAAAGTAAAGGTTCATGCCGCCCATCTCTTCAATCCATTTGCGCTCTTTAGCATCGATCCAAACAACCTGATCGCAACCTTCTTTAGCGGCAGCTTTTTGAGCGATCAATGATGCAGCGTAATTTCCACCGCACTTTGCCTCTCCGGTTCCGCCCTGTGCTGCACGGACATACTCGGTTGAGATCCACACAGATACCGCTTTAGATGGATCAAAGTAAGCACCCGCTGGTGTTGCAATGAGAATGTAAGTTGCTTTATTTGATGGACGAACTCCCAGCCCAACTTCGGTAGCGATCATAAATGGACGGATATAGAGAGATTCTCCAACTTTATTTGGAACCCATCCCGCATCCTGTTTAACAAGAGTTTCAACAGTTTCCAAAAATAAATCCTCTGGCATTTCGGGAAGAGCTAAGCGAGCTGCAGATTTAGCAAAACGACGAGCATTTGCTTCGGGGCGAAAGAGCGATATACCACCATCAGGTTGGCGATAGGCCTTCATTCCTTCGAAGATTTCTTGTCCATAGTGAAAAACTGCGGTCGCCGGATCAAGTGAAATTGGACCGTAAGGAATTAACTCCGGTTCAGCCCAACCACCATCTTGCGTCCACTCACAGATAACCATGTGATCTGTGTAGTACTTACCGAAGCCGCCCTCAGCCACCAAAGCATCGCGAACTGCGGCATCTTTCGCTTTTGGATTGAGGGTTATCTTCATTTTACAGTAGCGCGACTAGCGCATCTCCAACTTCGGTAGTGCTGCGCTTCTTATCCCCGCGAGCAAGTAAATCAGCAGATACAGCAGCTTCGATTTCGCGAGCTGCTTCATCAAAACCCATGTGTTCAAGCAGCATCGCAACCGACATAACAGTTGCAGTTGGGTCAGCCAAATTCTTGCCGGCGATATCTGGTGCTGAACCGTGTACTGGTTCAAACATTGATGGGAATTCGCGCGTTGGATTAATGTTTCCTGAGGCAGCAAGTCCGATTCCACCACAAATTGCCGCAGAAATATCGGTCAAGATATCTCCAAATAAGTTATCTGAAACAACGACATCGAAACGCTCTGGACTATTTACAAAGAACATAGCAGCGGCATCAACGTGTAGGTAATCAGTAGTTACTGATGGGAACTCTTTGGCAACTTCTTCAAAGGTGCGCGTCCAAAGGCTTCCGGAATGAACAAGAACATTGTTCTTATGCACCAGAGTTAGCTTTTTGCGGTCACGCTTTTCAGCGCGTACAAAGGCGTCGCGAATTACTCGCTCTGCGCCGCGACGGGTGTTAAGTGATTCTTCAGTTGCAATTTCATTAGCAGTTCCAATGGCGAGTGCACCACCTGCGCCAGAATATGGTCCTTCAGTGCCTTCGCGAATCACAATGAAATCGATCGGCGCTTTGGTGGCAAGTGGGCCTTTTACGCCAGCGCGCAGAAGAGCGGGACGTAAGTTCACATAGTGATCAAAAGCAAAGCGAAGTTTTAGAAGTAATCCGCGCTCAAGAACACCACTTGGAACAGTTGGATCTCCGACTGCACCGAGCAAGATGACATCTGACTTAGCTAACTCTGCCATTACAGAATCTGGCAGGACTTCACCAGTGCGATGCCAGTATTTAGCACCTAAGTCATAATCAGTCTTCTCAAAAGTCACGCCATGCTTTGCAGCGACTTTATCCAGAACGCGAAGGCCCTGTGAGACTACCTCTGGACCGATGCCATCTCCGGCTATCACTGCCAGATTAATCTTCTTCATTTTCTTCCTTCCTAGTTAACTAACGTTACCGAACGGACTAAAAGTGCTTGTGTCTCTTTGGCTACAGAGCTAACAATCGCATCTGAAACTGGTGAGTCAACGGTGATCGCCATAAGTGCATCTCCCCCAGCGCTAGCACGGGCCACCTGCATTCCAGCAATATTTATATTTGCCTTGCCAAGTGCGTTACCGACAGAACCGACTACGCCGGGACGATCTGCATAACGCAGGAACAATAAGTTATCTGCTGGTGGAAGATCTAAATCAAAGCCATCGATGGCAATGATTTTCTCCACTTTACGAATTCCCATAAGCGTCCCATCGACGGTTATTGATTTACCATTACTTAGAGCACAATGCAGCGAAATCATGCTGCGATATTCGGGACTAACCGGATCACTATCAGAAGTCGCAGTTAAGTTGCGCTCGGCAGCCAGTCCTGGAGCGTTCACATATGTGACATCTTCAGCGCCAGTTGCAAGCAACGCACCCTTAAGCGCGCTGATCGCCAAGATAGATGAGTCGTGTTCAGAGATATCTCCGCGCACATGAACATCGAGATTTGTTGGTAATTCACCAGCAATTGCGATCGCGATCTGTGCCATTTTCTCAACGAGTGGAAGTGATGGGCGAATCTCTTCGTGGATCGCTCCGCCTTTAACATTTACCGCATCCGGAACAAGTTCTCCAGCAAGTGCTTTTCGAACCGAAACTGCGACGGCAATGCCAGCGCGCTCTTGCGCCTCATCAGTTGATGCGCCCAAATGAGGCGTTGCAACAACTTGATCGAGCTGGAAGAGCGGCGAATCAGTGCAAGGTTCAGTTAGGTAAACGTCTAGGCCAGCTCCTGCCACACGACCGTCAACGATCGCATCATATAGAGCGGCCTCATCGAGAACTCCACCGCGTGCTGCGTTGATGATGCGAACTGAAGGCTTAACCTTCTTTAACGCTTCAACGCCGATTAAGTTTGCTGTCTCTTTTGTCTTTGGTAAGTGAATCGTGATGAAATCACTTTGCTTTAACAAGGTATCTAGATCTACTAGCTCAACACCCAACTGTGCAGCGCGCGCAGGTTGAAGGTATGGATCGTAAGCAACCACATTCATTCCAAATGCCTGCATGCGATGGGCAACGAGTTGACCGATGCGACCAAAGCCCACGATTCCGAGCGTTTTCTCAAATAGTTCTGCGCCGGTGTATTTGGACCTGGCCCACTTGCCATTGCGAAGAGCCGCATGAGCTGGTGAGATAAAACGAGCGGAGGCGAGCAATAACGAAATGGCTAACTCTGCTGCAGAAACGATATTTGATGTAGGAGCATTAACGACCATAACTCCAGCAGTTGTCGCTGCTGGAATATCTACATTATCTAAACCAACACCTGCACGAGCAATTACCTTTAAACCCTTTGCAGCCGCAATCGCTTCAGCATCCATCTTAGTTGCAGAACGAATCAAGACCGCATCAACGCCTTTGGCCAGTGCCGCAAGTAATTCACCGCGGTCTGCGCCATCGCAATTGCGTACCTCAAAATCTGGACCCAACGCCTCAAGCGTCGCCGGACTTAACTCTTCAGCAATTAATACAACAGGTTTACCCACGCGCCGCGCTTCCTTCACGGTAATCATCCTTATTGGAAGTCTTTATCCAGCTAAACATCTTACGAAGTTCGCGGCCGGTGCCTTCAATTGGATGCGCTTCGCCCTTTGCGCGAAGTGACTTGAACTCAGGTGCGCCTGCATCTTGATCATCGATAAAGCGCTTAGCAAATGCTCCAGATTGAATGTCAGCTAGAACTTCCTTCATTCTAACTTTCACGCTTGGATCAATAACTCGTGGGCCTGAAACATAATCACCATATTCAGCAGTGTCAGATACTGACCAACGCTGCTTTGCGATTCCGCCTTCAAACATTAAGTCAACGATCAACTTAAGTTCGTGCAAGCACTCGAAGTATGCAACCTCTGGTTGGTAGCCCGCTTCGATAAGTGTTTCAAAGCCGTACATAACCAGCTGTGATGCGCCACCGCAAAGAACTGACTGTTCTCCAAATAGATCTGTTTCAGTCTCTTCAGTAAAGGTCGTCAAGATTCCGCCAGCGCGAAGTCCACCGATCGCCTTGCCGTATGAAAGTGTTAGTGGCCAAGCCTTGCCAGTTGCATCTTGTTCAACAGCGACAATAACTGGAACTCCACGTCCACCGGCATATTCGCGACGAACGATATGACCTGGACCCTTAGGCGCAACCATACAAACATCAACATTTGCTGCTGGCTTTATGTAACCGAAGCGAATATTAAATCCGTGTCCGAAGAAGAGCGCGTCACCATCTTTGAGGTTCGGCAAAATTTCTGCTGTGTATACGTGGCGCTGTAAGTGATCTGGTACCAAGATCATGATTACCGTCGCTTCTTTAACTGCTTCAGCAACGGATACAACGCGTAAACCTTCAGCTTCCGCCTTGGCGCGAGAGGCAGAGCCTTCCTTTAACCCGACTCGTACATCTACACCAGAGTCGCGCAGATTAAGTGCATGCGCATGGCCCTGTGAGCCGTAGCCGATGATCGCGACTTTACGTGCTTGGATGATTGATAGATCTGCATCTTCTTCGTGATACATCGTTGCCACGGTAGTTCTCCCTTAGTTTTGTTTTTGAGTTATTTTAGTTCTGATAATCAGGCTGGGTGTCGTGCTTGGTATTGCTGATCGCACCTTCGAGAACTTCTTCGATACGGATCACATTAATCAACTTATCTAGCTGAGCAATTACTTGTTCGAGTGAGTGTCCTTCAACACTTACTTCAATAACCATCTTAGAAATCTTCGAGTTCTCGGTTGGGCCAACAACCAGCGAATCAATGTTGTAAGTACGGCGGGCAAAAAGACCAGCTACACGAGCCAGCACGCCTGGTTCGTTTTCAACGAGAACTTCTAGTTTATGAATAGCCATTAGAGCTCCTGCGAATCCCAGTCAGGCGCAGTTGCGCGCGCGATCATGATCTCATCGTTAGAAGTTCCTGCAGCAACCATCGGCCAAACCATCGCATCACGATGAACTCGGAAGTCAACCACGACCGGTTGGTCATTGATTGACATCGCCTTTTCGATTGTTGCATCAACATCTGCTGGGTTCTCGCAAGAAAGTCCAACACATCCCATTGCTTCAGCGAGCATTGGAAAGTTAGGGACGCGCTTTGATTCCAAACTGGTATTTGAGTAACGGCTGTCATAGAACAAGGTCTGCCATTGGCGAACCATTCCTAAACTTTCATTATTGATAATTGCTACTTTGATTGGAATATTGTTTAGCGCACAAGTGACTAACTCTTGATTAGTCATTTGGAAGCAACCATCTCCATCAATCGCCCAAACTGTTGTATCTGGTGCACCGACCTTTGCGCCCATCGCTGCCGGAACGGCGTATCCCATCGTTCCCGCACCGCCTGAGTTAAGCCAGGTTCTTGGCTTTTCGTAGCTAATAAACTGTGATGCCCACATCTGGTGCTGACCAACGCCAGCAGCAAATATTGTGTCTGGTCCACAAATTTTTCCGAGACGTTCGATTACAAACTGAGGTGAGAGCGCACCATCAGCAGGTGTGTCATATCCCAACGGGTAAGTCGCCTTTAACTTGTTTACGCTAGCCAACCAAGGAGCGAGATCCGCTCTCCCCTTCGCCAAAGTAGCGGTAAGCGCAGGAATTAAAGCTTTGATCGTCTCACGTAAATCACCAATAACAGCAACATCGGCATAACGGTTCTTACCGATTTCAGCAGGATCGATATCTGCGTGAATAACCTTGGCATTTTGCGCAAAGGTCGAGAGTTTGCCAGTAACACGATCATCAAATCGTGCGCCTAAAGTGATAAGTAAGTCAGCCTTTTGAAGACCGGTTACCGCTGCAACTGTTCCGTGCATTCCGGGCATCCCCAGATGCAATGGGTGTGAATCTGGAAAAGCGCCACGCGCCATCAAAGTGGTTACGACAGGTGCGCCAAGAAGTTCCGCGAGCTGCATAAGTTCACGTGAAGCATTGGCTTTGATAACCCCGCCACCAACGTAAAAGATTGGTTTTGCAGATTGGGCGATGAGCGCCGCCGCATCATTGATCGCGCTTTGATTTGGTTGGTTCTGTGGTTTGTACCCTGGTAAATCCATTGTGGTTGGCCACTCGTAAGTAGTCTGCTTTTGTAGCGCATCTTTAGCAATATCTACTAACACTGGGCCAGGGCGACCGGAAGTTGCAATGTGAAATGCTTCGGCAATAACGCGTGGAATCTCATCGGCGTTGGTCACAAGAAAGTTATGTTTAGTAAATGGCATCGTGATCCCGCGGATATCAGCTTCTTGAAAAGCATCGGTACCAATTGCAACAGATGGAACCTGGCCAGTAATCGCGACCATCGGAACTGAATCCATCGCTGCATCGGCAAGTGGAGTTACTAGATTTGTTGCGCCGGGTCCTGAGGTTGCGATACAAACTCCGGCGCGACCAGTTACTTGTGCATACCCAGTTGCTGCATGGCCTGCTCCTTGTTCGTGGCGGACCAAGATGTGGCGAATAGTTGAGTCATAAATCGGATCGTAAGCAGGAAGAATTGCGCCACCTGGAATTCCGAACATCACATCTACATTGGCAGCTTCTAGGCTTTTCACCAAAGAAGTTGCCCCAGTCATTGCGGTGCCGTTGGCAGTAGGTACGTGTGCCATCTTCTTACTCCTTTCCGTTCGAGTTAGTTACTTTCTTTTAAGTTCTTTGAAGAGAAATGAAAAAACCCTCAGATATCTGAGGGCGCGTGCTTTAAAAAGCCACGCGCTATCGAATCACCACCACAATTACTGAAGATGAAGAGATAAGCGCTAAAGTCTTTTGCATAGCCTTATTCTCTAATGCCGAGAGCGCCTGAGTCAAGGTTTGAGATGTAAGTCTCAGATTGTGAAACTACCCGCAGACCGCGCCCTGCGAGGCAGAGCCAACGGTCTTGGAGTACTTGGCTAAAACCCCGCGAGTGAATTTATGCGGAAGTGGATTCCAGCCAACTTTGCGGGATTCCAGTTCTGCTGCATCTACCAAGAGATCCAAGGTGCGAGCTTTAATATCAATCCGCACTAAATCACCATCTTTAATAAATGCAATTGGGCCACCATCAACGGCTTCAGGAGCAACGTGCCCCACACAGAGCCCGGTCGATCCACCAGAGAAACGTCCATCAGTTAACAATAAAACTGATTTGCCAAGGCCTGCGCCTTTGATTGCACCGGTGATCATTAACATCTCGCGCATACCCGGTCCACCTTTTGGACCTTCGTATCGAATAACGACAACATCGCCTGCTTCAATCGTTCCATTTTGTAGCGCAGCCATTGCTGCTTGCTCACGTTCGAATACACGGGCAGGTCCTTGGAAACTATCTATGCCGATTCCGGCTGTCTTACAAACAGCGCCATCCGAGGCAAGAGATCCACCCAGGATAGTTATTCCGACGTCGGTCGAAAGTGGCGTTGCAATTGCGTGCAAAATGTCACCATCGACATCAGGAGGATTAATACCAGCAAGATTTTCGGCCATAGTTTTTCCTGTTACGGTCATTACATCGCCGTGTAATAAACCAGCATCAAGTAGCGCTTTCAAAATTACAGGAACGCCACCAACTTTATCCATATCGCTCATTACATAGCGACCAAATGGTTTTAGATCTCCAAGTAGCGGAACTCGTGAACCGATGCGATGGAAATCATCTAGAGATAAATCAACTTCTGCCTCGTGCGCAATTGCTAGTAAATGAAGCACTGCATTTGTTGAACCACCA
>JAQCAO010000025.1 GCA_027731885.1 Actinomycetota bacterium
GTGAATGCGTTGTTCTATCAGGAACTTTGCTTGATCCATATTCGGGGGAGAAGATCTCGTTTGTCCGTGGCGTGACTTCGAGTATGGAAGTACAGATTGATCACGTGGTTGCGCTATCCAATGCCTGGCAGACCGGTGCTTTCAAATTAACATTTGAAAAACGTCGTGAATTTGCCAACGATCCGCTGAATTTGGTGGCGGTTAAGGGGCGTTTGAATTCGCAGAAAGGCGATGGTGACGCGGCTACTTGGCTACCGCCACGCAAGAATATTCGCTGCGCTTATGTAGCACAGCAGATTGCGGTCAAAGCAAAGTACAACTTATGGGTTACGCCCCCTGAGAAAGCGGCGATGGTTCGGCTTCTGGCTAATTGTCCAGGCTTTAAATTGCCAAAGGGGTAGATAGAAATTAGTGGCCGTCTTTGTAACGCTTATAAGAAGCGTTTATTTCTAATTCGGCTTCGTCGTGACCAACCCATTCGCCACCTTGCACTGATTTTCCAGGCTCTAGGGTTTTGTAGACTTCAAAGAAGTGTTTGATTTCTGAGAGTTCGTAGGCGGGTACATCGTTTAAATCTTGCAGATATGACTTGCGAACATCGCCTGCTGCAACACAAAGCAATTTGTCATCTCCGCCAGCCTCGTCGGTCATGTTTAGCATTCCAATTACTCGACAAGAGACCACACAGCCCGGGAATGTTGGTTCATCAAGCATTACTAAAGCATCAAGCGGGTCGCCATCTTGCGACAAGGTGTTCTTGACATAGCCATAGTCATATGGATAACGAGTTGAAGTAAATAACATTCGGTCTAAACGAATTTCACCTGTGATGTGATCGACCTCGTACTTATTTCGAGATCCCGCGGGGATTTCAATGATTACATCAAAGATCATAATTACCGCTCTCGTATAATTTGCAGAAAAGAAATTGAAAACTTGGGGTGAGCGACGGGGCTCGAACCCGCGACATCTCGGACCACAACCGAGTGCTCTACCAGCTGAGCTACGCCCACCATGTGCTGATTGAACTCATATCTTACCTGTTATAGGCACTTACTCGTTCCCTATAACACTCGGAATAAAGAGCGTTGAACGGTAATACGCCAGTTCTGCGATCGAATCTTGAATATCGCCTAAGGCGCGATGGTTGCCGGTCTTAGCGGGGGCAGCGAAATAGAGTTTGGGATACCAGCGCCGTGCCAACTCTTTAACGGATGAAACATCAACGGTGCGGTAGTGCAAGTACTCACTAAGACGGGGCATATCTCGCGCAATGAAATTACGATCGACCCCAACTGAATTCCCTGCCAGCGGTGACTTGCCAGCAACAGCGCCAGTTGATTCTAAGTAAGCCAAGATTGCATCTTCGGCTGCGCTCGCTGTCATTCCATTTGGGATTTCAGTGATCAACCCTGATGTGGTGTGCATCTGGGTTACGTATTCATTCATCGCAGCCAATTTTTCTGGGGTGGCGTGGATTACAACATCAACTCCATCGCCAATAACATTGAGATCAGAATCTGTGACAAGGACGGCAATTTCGACCAAGACATCGTTGACCAGGTCGAGGCCGGTCATTTCGCAGTCGATCCAGATCAGGTGGGGCAGAGGTGTAGTCATGTGCGCCTGGCAGGAATCGAACCTGCGACAACTCGCTTAGAAGGCGAGTGCTCTATCCGACTGAGCTACAGGCGCCTGCAGAGGTCGATAGTTAATTGTACCGACACGAGCCACTAAGGTTTTGCCCATGGCTGAATTCATTTACACGATGAAGAAGACGCGCAAAGCGCACGGTGACAAGGTAATTCTCGACGATGTGACCCTGATGTTTTTGCCTGGGGCAAAGATCGGTGTGGTCGGGCCTAATGGCGCCGGTAAATCCACAGTTCTGCAGATCATGGCTGGGTTGCAACAACCTTCCAATGGTGAGGCCTATCTGACTCCTGGTTACACAGTCGGTATTTTGCTACAAGAGCCACATCTAAATGAAGAAAAAAACGTTATTGATAATGTCAAAGAAGGTGTTGCTGAAACCGTTGCAATGCTCGATCGCTTTAATGCAATCACCGACGAAATGTCTCAACCAGATGCAGATTACGACAAGTTGCTGGCCGAAATGGGAACTCTGCAAGAACAACTCGACCACCGCAACGCCTGGGAACTTGATTCGCTTCTTGAGCAGGCGATGGATGCGCTTCGTTGTCCGCCGCCAGATGCAGATGTAAAAGTATTATCCGGTGGAGAAAAGCGTCGCGTTGCGCTGTGCAAGTTGCTCTTAGAAGCGCCAGATCTTTTGCTGCTTGATGAGCCGACAAATCACCTCGATGCAGAATCTGTTCTTTGGCTAGAACAGCATTTAAATAAATATCCAGGTGCAGTCGTTGCGATCACTCACGATCGCTACTTCTTGGACAACGTTGCACAATGGATCCTGGAACTCGATCGTGGTCGCGCTTATCCATATGAAGGAAATTACTCAACATATTTGGAGACAAAAGCAACGCGCCTAAAGATTGAAGGACAGAAAGATGCCAAGCGCGCCAAGCGTTTAACTGAAGAACTCGAATGGGTTAGGCAAAATGCAAAGGGGCGCCAAGTTAAATCTAAAGCGCGTCTTGCTCGATATGAAGAGATGGCGGCAGAAGCCGACAAGATGCGTAAGTTGGACTTTGATGAGATTCAAATTCCACCTGGGCCACGTCTGGGAAATGTTGTAGTTGAGGTAGAAAATTTGGTTAAAGGATTTGGCGATCGCATCCTGATTGATAACCTTTCATTTACCTTGCCCCGCAACGGAATCGTTGGCGTTATCGGGCCTAACGGCGCCGGTAAAACAACGCTCTTTAAAACAATCTTAGGTTTAGAGCAGCCAGATTCTGGCACTGTAAAAATCGGCGAAACTGTAAAGATCGCCTACGTCGACCAATCTCGTGGCGGCATTGATCCAAATAAATCACTCTGGGAAGTCGTCTCAGATGGTTTGGACTTTATAAAGGTCGGCCAAGTTGAGATGCCATCGCGCGCCTATGTTTCAGCCTTTGGATTTAAAGGTCCAGATCAGCAGAAGAAAGCTGGCGTACTTTCCGGTGGTGAGCGCAATCGATTAAATCTAGCGTTGACGTTAAAGCTCGGTGGAAATTTGCTGCTGCTCGATGAGCCAACAAATGACCTTGATGTAGAAACCCTCGGATCACTTGAAAATGCCCTGCTGGAATTTCCCGGTTGCGCCGTTGTGATCTCGCACGATCGTTGGTTCTTAGACCGGGTAGCCACACATATCTTGGCTTATGAAGGTGAATCCAATTGGTTCTGGTTTGAAGGAAACTTCGAATCTTATGAAGAGAATAAAATATCCCGACTAGGCGCAGATGCGGCGCGACCACATCGTGCCACTTATAGAAAGCTAACTCGATAATGAAATATCTAAATAAGCAATTTGTCCGTTGGGATGACCTTGATGCAATGGGCCACGTTAACAATGCGAAATATCTGACCTTTGCCCAAGAAGCGCGCTTCATCTGGTCAACATCAGTATTTTCTTCGGCGATGAACGCCTCAACTCTTATCGAAATGGTCGTCGCCCGGGCTGAAGTAGATTTCTTTGAGCCAATTTATGAGGGTGGAAGATTTGTCGACGTTGAGATCTCAGTTGAGAAAATAGGCAACTCATCTTTCGTCGTCCTTTACACAATCGGCGATGAAGGTAAAACCTTCGCCAAGGTAAAGACCGTGCAAGTTGCAATCTCGCTGGAGACAAAGAAGTCTCGCCCATTGACCGATAAAGAAAAAGAATTCCTAACCAAGTACCTGGAGTCTAATTAATTGAGCCACGTTCTCGCCTCACGTAAAGAGCGCCCTTGGTGGCGCGATGCCGTGACTTATCAAATCTATATCCGCTCATTTGCAGATTCCAATGGCGATGGCATCGGAGATGTTGAAGGTATTCGCTCGCGTCTTCCGTACCTAAAGCAACTAGGCGTTGATGCAATCTGGATTACACCTTGGTACCCATCACCGCAGAACGATCATGGCTATGACGTCTCTGATTACATGGATATCGAACCGCAATATGGAACTTTGGCTGATGCAGAAAAGTTAATTAAAGCAACTCACGAGCATGGTCTTAAATTTATTGTCGACATAGTCCCTAATCACACCAGCGATCAACATAAATGGTTTCAAGCGGCACTCAAAGCGGCACCAGGATCACCAGAACGCGATCGTTACATGTTCTGCGATGGCAAAGGGCCAAATGGTGATTTACCGCCAAATAATTGGGAAGCGGTTTTCGGAGGATGCGCTTGGGAGCGGGTTATCGAAGCCGATGGAAAACCGGGGCAGTGGTACTTGCACCTCTTTGCAATTGAGCAACCAGATTTAAATTGGGAGAACCCAGAAGTCAGATCACATCTAGAAGATGTATTAAAGTTTTGGTTAGATCGCGGCGTTGATGGTTTCCGTATCGATGTTGCCCACGGGATGGTTAAGTACCCGGGCTTGCCAGATATTCCCGAAGTAAATACCACTTCAGAAATGTTGGCCCCGCACGAACGTCCATTCTGGGATCAAGAAGGCGTGCATGATATTTACAGATCTTGGCGCAAGATCCTTGATTCTTATCCTGGCGAACGCATGGCTGTCGCTGAAGCCTGGGTGAGTCCGGCATCTCGCATTGCGCGTTATGTACGTGCAGATGAATTGCAGAACTCATTTAACTTTGAAATGTTGACTACTTTGTGGAACGCCGCTGAGATTCGGGCGAAGATCGATAACTCAATGCAAGCACTCGTAGAAGTAGGAGCGCCACCGTCTTGGGTATTTAACAATCATGATGTGGTTCGCTCAGTTGACCGTTTAGATTTGGGCTTAACAAATAACGGTGAATCAACATTCACACGTCAAGGCGATCCTGCCAAATTCAATATTGCGCGCGGCACTTTGCGCGCTAAGAGCGCAAACTTAATGACGCTGGCGTTGCCTGGCGGAACATACCTTTATCAAGGCGAAGAACTTGGCTTACCTGAAGTTCGCGATCTTCCAGAAGATCGATTAACCGATCCGCGTTGGAAGATGAGTGGTTATAAAGATCGCGGCCGTGATGGTTGTCGCGTCCCGCTTCCTTGGAAGAGCGAGCCGACCGGTGGTTTTGGTTTTTCAACTAATGAACTTCTGGAACTTGACCAAGCCTGGTTGCCAATGAGTCCCTGGATGGGAAATTTCTCGGCCGAATCACAAGATGGCGTCGCTGGATCGACTTTAACTATCTATCGCCAAGCTTTAGCGCTACGTAAATTAGAAGAAGGCTTAGGCGATGGTCCAATGACCTGGATTGAAGCAGGAAAAGATGTTGTTGCCTTTTCTCGCCCTGGCAATTTCGCTTGCTACATCAACTTTGGTGCAGCCATCGAGATTCCAAGTGGAGCAAAAGTTTTGATCTCCAGTGGAGCGCTCGAAGGTAATTTACTTCCGACAGATACAGCAGTTTGGTTGAGAGTTAACTCCTAGTGCCAAATTCGCAAGTTCAGCGGAAAGTTGTTAAAACTCTTGCTGGCGCACAGGTATTGAGTGGAATCGGAACAGCAGGAACAGTCGCTGCAGGTTCGCTTTTAGTTGCTTCAATTAGCAATTCAGAAACGCTAGCTGGATTAGCGCAGACAAGTGCAGTCCTTGGTGCAGCAGCTTTAGCCTTGCCACTTGCGCGAATTACTGCAAAAGGAGGGCGACGTGCCGCTCTTTCGATCGGTTACTTCACAGGATTTATCGGCTCAGTTTTTGCAATCTGGGGGGGAAGTTCCAGGAACTTAACTCTGATGCTGATCGGAACCTTTCTTGTAGGCGCGGCCTCGGCCGCGGGTTATCAAGCACGATTTGCGGCAATAGATTTAGCTACGGATCAAACGCGCGCCAAGCAACTCTCATTTGTAGTTTGGGCCTCAACAATTGGCGCTGTCGCCGGTCCAAATTTAATGCAGCCTGCTGGAAATTTTGCCGAAAATATCGGCCTTCCTCGCCTAGTTGGGCCGTACTTGATATCAGCAATCACTTTGGCAACTGCAGCGATCGTCATTACTTTATTTTTAAAGCCTGATCCTTTTTTACTCGCCAATAAGAATATTTCAATTGAAATTAAGAAAGGCTCAACCAAAGCAGCCCTTTCTCATATCTACAGAAATCCAAAAGCGCTTTTTGCAATCTCGGCAATCGCCATTGGCCACATTGCGATGGTTTCGGTGATGGTAATGACTCCAGTACATATGGCACATGTAGATGTGAACCTAACTGTTATTGGTTTGGTCATTAGTGTGCATGTTCTCGGAATGTACGCCTTCTCACCTATCGTTGGTTGGCTAAGTGATCGGCTGGGCCGAATCCGTGTAATTCAGTTAGGACTTGCGATTCTGCTGCTGTCGGCGTTAATTTCGGGGTTCGCACAAGCCAGCGATGCATACACACTCGGTGTTGGTCTTTTCTTACTCGGCCTCGGTTGGTCTTGCACTTTAATTGCCGGCTCGGCTCTGCTTTCAGAGAGCGTTGAAGCTACATTTAAAGCCTCATCGCAAGGAGCGAGCGACTTGGTAATGAACCTTGCCGGCGCAGGCGGTGGCGCAATTGCAGGAGTAATCATCGGAACTCTAAGTTATGGCTGGCTCTGCTTTGCTGCCGCCGTTCCCGTTGGGTTACTGGCCGTTGCCTCATTGAAATTGAAGTCGAGTTCGGTATGACATTTTATGAAGAAGTTGGGGGAGAATCGTTCTTTAACGATTTCGTATCGCAATTTTATGCGCGTGTAGCAACTGATCCGATATTGCGTCCGATGTATCCAGATGAGGATATGAAGGGTGCGGCGCTGCGGCTAAAGATGTTCCTTGAACAATATTGGGGTGGACCGACTACATATTCTGATGAGCGCGGACATCCCCGTTTGCGAATGCGCCATGCTGGATTTCATATAGATCTAGCGGCGCGCGATGCTTGGCTGGCTTGCGCCTTCGGCGCTTTAGATGGAATGGAAATGACCGAGGCTCATCGTCTTCAACTACGCGAGTATTTAGAAATGGCAGCGCACGGAATGGTTAACGCTTCTGAGAACCGTTCCCTATAACCATAATTTCACCATTTCGAACATACCAAAGTACATCTGACTTATCGCGAATTGTGGTTATGCGCAGTCCAACTTTTTCAACCACGCCTTCGATATCTAAAACTTTAATCTCATCGCCAACTCCATATTGATCTTCAATCAACATAAAGATTCCAGATAAAATATCGCGAACTAAAGTTTGAGCGCCGAGTCCAATAGCTAAACCGATCACACCAGCTGATGCGATTACGGGACCGAGGTTGAAACCGAATTCGCCCAAGATCATGCCGAGTGCGATTATCCAGATAACTGCTTTAAGTATTGAGGTAAGAACTGATCCAGTTGTGCGGGCGCGTTCTGCTTGGCGCTTTGCAAATCCTGGGCCAGGCTTTAAGTCGGTGGTCGCTAGTTTGGCAACAGCGCGCTCAATAGCGCGATGACCGATGCTATGGGCGATCCAGGCCGCGATCAGGACGGTGAAGATACGTAGCGGTGACCCGCTTAGCCATTCGAGAATATTTCGGGTCTGCTCGCTCATAGATCAAACTCTATGCCAATTCTTTACCAAAAATTGACCTGTCAATGCGCCTATCTTGCACATTATTAGTGCAAGATAAACCAATCGGCGCGAGCCACGCGCTTCGAAACCGGGGTATGTATGTCTCGCTCGCTTGTTCTAAACGCCACCTACGAGCCGCTAGGTGTCGTAACTGAGCGCCGTGCGCTGCTGCTTGTACTTAACACCCGCGCCACCATGGTCGAGTCTTCCGGAACAGTTCTGCATTTTGCGCAGGGACAGATCGAACTCCCATCAGTTATTCGGCTAAATAAATTTGTAAAGATTCCTTATCGCCATGCAGTTCCGCTTTCACGAAGAGCGATCTTTGCGCGCGATGCCGGTCGCTGTGTTTACTGTTCTGCACCAGCGACTTCAATAGATCATGTGATCCCGCGCTCTCGTGGCGGCGGTCACAACTGGGAGAACGTTGTATCTGCTTGCCACAAATGCAATCACTTAAAGGCTGATAAACCACTAAAAGATTTAGGATGGAGACTTCGCTCACTTCCTCGTGAACCCGTTGGTGCAGCTTGGCGAATTCTGGGTACCGGACGCACTGATAATCGATGGCTGCCTTACTTAGAGCCATTTGGTGTGGCTGCAGCTACCGCTTAACTGATTTACACTTACATCCATGATCAATCACTTTGCTTCCTTCGCACTAGCCTTTTCACAGAGCACTCAAGAAGACGGAACAGTCGCTGGTGAAGGTTTAAGCGCAGTCGAAACCTTTACTTATTTCTTTGCAGCGCCAGTTGTGCTATTTCTTGTAATCTCGTTGATTACATATGCACTTACGGGAGAGCGAAAGAAGAACGAGAAGAATAGTTCTATCATAACTTCTATCGATTAATCAACGAAGATCAACAGCGCGCGCCTTTAGCGCACGAGTCATAGCATCGCGACCTTCCGCCACAGTTCGGCGCAGGGCAGCGGATGCATCTTTACCAGTTACATCTAGCCAGTGTTGCGCCTTCTTTACTGTCTCATCACTAATTGCCCAAGTTGGGAAAGTCAGCGTCGCAGTCGTTTCCGCGATCTCATACCCCTTGGTCGACCAAACTTTTAGGATGGCATCAAAGTAATCATCAACAAAGGCTTCAAGTAAGTCGCAATGAATGCTCTCGTTAAAGCCACGGCACTTGTACGAGTGAATCGTGTTGCTTAAATCATCAGTAGTGATGGATTTGAAGGCAGCAACTTTCGCTTCGTGGCTTGGCAGGGCAGCGTGAGCATATGCAACATACTGCTTTCCGTGAGCAGTCTTATCGCGCTCTCCTTCAGCTTGGATATCTGCGACGCCAAAGATCCCGCGCTTTACTCCGCATAAGAAGACATACCAGCGAAGATCAGCATCCATGGTTAATCCATCAACAGAACCATTTAGCATTTTCTTTAGAGTTTCAAACTGTGCCGGCGTGAATGCGTTATTTGCAAAGGCGCGCGCATATTGCAGCTGGGCATCGCTGCCAGGCTGGGAAGAGCTAAGTAACTCTTGTACAGTATTTGCCACCGAGAGGCGAACCGCGTCACGGTTCTTCGGTGCTAGATATGCCCAAATTGCAGTGTCAATCTGCATAAACGTTGCAGTGATCATTGATATATCGGTCTCATCCTTGAGCGCACCAAGTGCAATTTCAATGTAGTCACTTGCTGAAAGTTCACCATCGCGGGTTGAATCCCAGAGCGAAGCCCAGATAAGGCCACGAGCGAGCGAATCATCTAATTTGCCCAAGTACTTCTTCATTGTTGCGACAGATTGGTCATCAAAACGTAACTTGGCATAAGTTTGATCGTGATCGTTGATCAACAGCAAGTCGGCTGCTTTCTTGCCAGCTAGTTCTTTAATCTCGGTTAATTCGCCTGCGATATCAACTTCAATACTTTCACGGCGCACCAAGGCATCGCCTGCGATATCGAAAAGGCCAAGATATAAACGGTGCGGGCGCAGTTCTTTAGATCCAACCGGCATTGGTGGTACCTCTTGCTGTACCGCAACCGATGCATATTTATCACCATCGAAGTTGATGACCGGGCGAAGCGTGTTGACGCCTGCGGTGCGTAGCCAAGTTGAAACCCAAGCGGTGAGATCCTTGCCGCTTGTGGCTTCTAACTCAGTAATCAGATCACTTAATTCAGTATTGGCATATGCGTGCTTAGCAAAGTACTTGCGAAGCCCAGCGATAAAGTTATCGCGGCCAACGTGGGCAACTAGTTGTTGCAGTACTGATGCGCCTTTAGCGTATGAGATTCCATCAAAGTTGGTGCGGACATCATCAAGATCTTTCATCTCAACTGCAATTGGGTGCGTTGAAGACAATTGATCTGCGCGGTATGCCCAGTTTTTGCGGACAGAGTTAAACTCTGTCCACGCGTTCTTGTACTTGGTTGACTCACTTACCGCCATATAAGAAGCCCATTCGGCGAAGGATTCATTGAGCCAAAGGTCCTGCCACCATTTCATTGTGACTAGGTCACCAAACCACATGTGCGCCATCTCGTGATGAATCGTTGTGGCGCGGCTGATGTAGCTGCGTTCGGTAACTTTACTGCGGAAGATCAAGACATCTTCGTGGAAGGTAACGCAACCGACATTTTCCATTGCGCCCCAGTTATATTCTGCAACAGCGATCTGGTCGTACTTACCAAAGGGATAGGCCAATCCAAAGGTCTTTTCAAAGTAGGCAAAGCCTTGTTTGGTGACTTCAAAGATATTTGCAGCGTCTACATATTGAAAGAATGATTTGCGCGCATAGATCCCAAGAGGAATCGTCTTTTCACCTTTATATTCATCATGAACTGAGGTGTATGCACCTGCCACGATTGCGGTGACGTAGGTTGAAATGACCTGTGATGTCGCAAATTGTGTTTGCTTGCGATCGCCATCGAGTTCTTTAGTCGATTCAATACCGTAATTCGAAATAACCGCCCAGTGATTTGGGGTAATCGTACTGATTGTGAAAGTCGCTTTCTGATCTGGCTGGTCAAAGCAGGCATACATACGGCGCGCATCACCGGTTTCAAACTGGGTGTACAGATAAACCTCGTTATCGGCTGGATCGACAAAGCGATGCAATCCTTCGCCAGAGTTTGAGTAAATACCTTCGTGTTCGATTTCTAGAGTGTTATCTGCCGCGATCGCAGGCAAGAAGATTGTTTCGCCATCAAATTTAGGATCAAAATCTGCGCCATTGAGCTTGGCGCTTACTACGCGCTTACCAACACAATCTATAAATGTGGTCGCACCTGGCTTGAGCCCGGCGAATTTAACCCTCGTTTTAACCAAGAATGTCTCGGCACCGACAGTCACATCTAAATCTATTTTGTAACTCTCAACTTTGATGATCTCTGAACGCTGGGTGGCTTCGATTTGCGTGATATTTGTACCTGGCACGACGGCTCCTTTGAGGCTGATTTTTTTGCTTCTCGTAGTCTAATCGTGAAAGAGTTGTGCTGTGGAACCCATGACTAATCGAAGTTATCGCCTGCGAGGGGTTCGGATCACCCCATCACAACAAGCAGCCCGCGATAATTTGTGGGCGATATATGGCGTCGCTACTGCAGAATCTCAAATCGAATTAGATTCTCTTTTTCTTAAGAAGCAACCAATCATTATGGAAATTGGATATGGCATGGGTGAAGCCACCTGGCAGATCGCCAAAGCGAGCCCCGATATCAATTACTTAGGGGTTGAAGTGCATATGCCAGGCGCGGGAAAGTTGATGGCTAAATTAGCCGAACACGAGATTACAAATGTTAGATTGATCGAACGTGATGTCTTTGAGGTTTTTCACTACATTGTTAAAGATGCGAGTCTTGATGGTGTCCATTTATTCTTCCCTGATCCGTGGCCAAAGAAGCGCCACTTTAAGCGCCGAATAATCCAAGAACGTTTTTTAAATGAAGTTGCGGCAAAGTTGAAGCCAGGCGGATATCTTCATATCGCAACCGATTGGGTTCCGTATGCCGAATGGATTACCGAAGTGTTCTCGCGGAGCAGCCTATTTATTGGGGGAGTCATAGCCCGCCCAGATTCACGCCCACTCACCAGATTTGAAGGACAAGGAATTTCTAAAGATCACGCAGTTAATGACTTTAAATTCCTGAAAGCTTAATTTAGATATTTCCGGTCTCTTCATATTTAGAGATCAGATTGATTCTTCGGATGTGGCGTTCGTCATTACTAAATGGTGTAGCAATGAAGGCATCAATAATTGATTTACATTCTGCAATTGAGTGCATGCGCCCGCCAATTGCCACAACATTTGCATTGTTATGTTCTTTCCCAAGTTTTGCGGTTTCAATGTTCCAGGCAAGAGCAGCGCGCACACCCTTGACCTTATTCGCTGCCATTTGTTCACCGTTTCCAGATCCGCCCAGAACAATTCCGAGCGATTCAGGATCTTTGGCGGCGGCGATTGCCGCAGGTATACAAAAGACTGGATAGTCATCTAAGGCGTCGTATTCGTAAGGTCCGTGGTCAGTAACATCGTGCCCGCTATTTACGAGATGTTCAATTAACTCAGTTTTTAACTCGAGCCCAGCATGATCGCTACCAATGTGTAAACGCATGTCTGAAGTCTCTCACGCAGGTAATTAACCGCCTGTGACCGCAACAACGAAAAACCCGCCGCGTAGGAGAAAGCGCGACGGGTTTTTCTACCCTTGGAGGAACTACATGCCGTTAGGCACTAGTTACTTATGATGGTGAACCTGCAGGTGCAGGAACCTTTGGAGCCTGACTCATGTCGCCCATTCTTGGACCACCGTGAGCGCGACCGCCTTTGTCACCTTTACCTTTTTTACCTTTATTTTTTCCTACTCCTAGACCACTCTTGCCACCAACTCGATCTACTTGAGCGGTTACGTGAGCAGTCAGGTCAGCCTTACGAGTTGTTGCTTGTGCAGCAGTCAACTTTCCGGCGGTTACAGCAGCATCGATTCGCTTACTTGCTTCAGCAACTAATACCGAAATTAGTTCTGCCTTCTTCGCACCTGCGATTGCACCGAGTGATTCACCTGCTGCAAGACGGGTACGAATAGTTGCGCTATCGACGCCGATTGTCTTGGAAACCAGAGCTTCTAAAGCAGCGCGATCTTCACTCATTGGACCGATTCCCTTGCCAGGTCCGCCGTTGCCACGAAGTGGTGCAGCCGCAATGAGAGCCGCCTTAATCGCATCTGCTTGTGCTTGTGTAATTGTGCCCTTAGCGACGAGCGCTGCTAGTGCCGAAGCGACTGCCGCTTCTGGTGCCTTCACATTCGTCATTGGATTGGCGATCCCAGTTGAGGAGGTTCGAGTTGTCTTAGTCGCGACAACCTTAGTTTTTGATGATGCTTGGCTGATTCCAACTGATCCGATTGTTAGCGCAACAGTTGTAATCGCTACTGCGATCACTGTCTTTTTCGATGACATTTGCATGCCGTCCTTTCATACCGTGGAGCACATTGCCGAAACTCTAGATTTCGGCTATTCGTAGATAACTACCTGATGCTTAAGAAAGTACTCCTAATTCCTGAGAGACTCTTGCGAGTTTTCCTTGAGAGCTCCTGCGTACGAAAGGGGGTATTCCTACAGGCTCAAAGAGAAATCTCAGGGGAAGCCCTCTTCGCCAACCTCAATGCCCACTTCACACTTTTATCCGAAGACCTTTATCCAATGGGCCTGGAGGTTCCATGAAACGCAACTGGAAGCACTTAGAGGTAATTGCAACGCTCCTACTTTTTACACTATTTACTGCGTTAATGATTCCGAATTCTCAGGCAGTGAATAAACCTAAATCTGCCGGCAGAACTCCTAACGCTGTTATAAATACGATTTTAAATGGAAAAGGTGCACCACTTAGCAACTTAGGAATTAACGGTGACTTCTATATTGATACAAGAAGTCTCTTAATCTACGGTCCCAAGAAAAGTAATAAATGGCCAGCGCCAAAGAGTTTGCAAGGACCAGTCGGTGCTACAGGTGCAGATGGCAAGAATGGTGCGGAAGGTAAAACAACTACTAACGCATCAAATGTTGCAGGTCCCACTGGCGCACAGGGTGAAAAAGGTGAGAAGGGTGAAAAAGGTGATCCAGGAGCTGCAGGTGCCAATGGCTTACCTGGCGCAAATGGATCTGCTGGCGCAAAAGGTGAAACTGGTGCGACTGGTCCTTCAGGTAGCGGAAGTGGAACGCCCGGAGCAACTGGCGCAACAGGCGCAACAGGCGCAACAGGTGCACAAGGTCCAATTGGTTTAACTGGAGCGAAAGGGGAGACTGGCACCGTAGGCAGCAATGGTGCGAAGGGCGACACCGGAAATGTGGGCGCAACTGGACCATCAAATGTTTACAACAACTCAATTCCTAGTTGGAATCTGTCCACTTCAGGCGCAGGTACATATTCAACATCATCATTTTTTCTCAACTTCGAATCTGGGAAACACTATGTTTATTCTATTTATTTGGTTGGCCAATCCGATGCCTCAGGCGGTATTTTCGCAATTGAGATAATTCATTCAGATGGCTCAACCTCTAAATTTGGATATTCTGCTGTGGAGAAAAACAACTTCAGCTGGGAGTCAAAATTTGTTCGTTACACATTCACGATTACCGGAGTAATTTCGCCAAGCGGCGGAGATGTTGGTGTTGCGATTCGGGTAATTGATGACCTCGGAGTTACGGGATCTGCGAATGCAATGACATTTAGCGGTATCGCATTTTCAACCTTGGTTGGCGCAGTTGGCGAACTGTAAAACTATGGAGCGGGTGACCGGGATCGAACCGGCATG
>JAQCAO010000118.1 GCA_027731885.1 Actinomycetota bacterium
CCATCGCAAGCCGGATCCCATCGCGTCATTGAGGCGTTTATTGCCGGTGGCGTTGATGCCATAGAAATTGGATATCCCTATAGCGATCCCGTGATGGATGGTCCAACTATTCAAGCAGCAGCGGTAACTTCACTGGCCAATGGGACGGGTGCAGCAGAAGTTTTAGCAGCGCTGAAATTTGCTAGCGCAACTGTGCCGGCTGTCGTGATGACATATTGGAATCCAATCGAACGTTATGGCGTTGCGGAATTTGCAGAAGCGATCGCCGCAAATGGTGGATCAGGTGTAATCACTCCAGATTTAACGATTGAAGAGTCAGTGGGCTGGATCAGCGCAGTTCAAGGGTCTTCGATAAATCCGATTTACGTTGTCGCACCCAGCACGAAAGATCAACGTTTAGCGCAAGTTACTTCTAAGTGTGGTGGCTTTATCTATGCTGCGAGTTTAATGGGAGTAACCGGAGCGAGAGCATCACTATCTTCCAGCGCCGCTGAACTAGTAGCGCGGATTCGTAAAACCTCTGCTCTTCCCGTTGCAGTGGGCTTAGGCGTATCCACGCGTGAACAAGCTAAAGGTGTGGCAGCCTACGCCGATGGAGTTATCGTTGGTTCAGCATTTATAAAAGCGATGCAAGATGCACCAAATGAAGAAGCAGGATTGAAGTCAGTAACCGAACTAGCCCGCGAGTTAGCTAAAGGGGTACGTGAAGGAAGATGAAAGAGAATTTTGTAAAGGCACAACCTTGGTTGGGATTAATTGCACGCTTAACTCTCGGCGGAGTTCTCTTCGCCGCAGGTTTTCTAAAGATCGACAAGATCCATGAATCTCAGATGGCTGTGCGTGGGTATGAAATGTTCCCAACCGCGATCTCCAATGCTTTTGGTCTCTTTCTTCCCTTTGTTGAGATTGTTATCGGAACCCTCCTAATTCTGGGGGCGTTAACCCGCGCCATGGCAGCGCTCGGGGGTCTGATAATGGTCGCTTTTGTTATTGCCGTCGCCCAAGCGTGGGCGCGAGGGCTAAATATTGATTGCGGTTGCTTCGGTGGTGGAGGAGAAGTTGCACCTGGAGAGACCAAGTATCTACAGGTAATTCTCAGGGATGCAGGACTGGTATTTCTCGCAGGCTACTTAATTCGCTACCCTTTGACCAAGTTTTCGTTAGATAAGAAATCAAATCAAGAGTCCTCACAGGAAGATGTGGCATAAAGATGGCGCAGGCAAAGAATCCAAAAGGCGGTAAGGATAACTTCACCCGCAATTTAGTAATCGCTGTAGTAATTGGCGTAGTTCTAATAATGCTCGTCCCAACCCTTCTTTCCAATCGGACCAACACCGATGCCGCTCTTCCCGTTAGCTCCTCTGCTGAAGATGGCTATGGCGTCGTCTTTAACAAAGAACTCGTAGATGTACCGTTCATCGAAATTTATGAAGATTTCCAATGCCCGGCCTGCCAGAGTTTTGAGGCGATGACTGGTGAATACATTCAGGATTTGATTGTGACTAAGAAAGCTAAAGTCGCCTATCATCCACTCTCTTTCCTAGGCCCGGAATCGCAGTTAGCAGCCAACGCTGCAGGCTGTGCAGCAGATCAAGGTAAGTTCCTCGACTTCCATAAGACGCTATTTGCTAACCAACCACGTGAAAATTCTGGAACCTGGAACTCTTCATACTTTTCAACTTTGAGTTTAGTGCTGGGTATCTCCGATGAGGCATACGACAAGTGTGTTGCCAACAATGATTACAAGGATTGGGTTGTTAATGTTGCGAATGAAGCCGCTAAGCGCAATGTAAATTCAACGCCAACTGTATTGATTAATGGTAAAGAGATTGATCGCAATGTGGCCTACAACAGCTTGGCAGAATTTATGCTCGCTGTCTCAAAAGCTTAAACGGCTAGCCGCTAGATGCGAAGTACGATACCGACGCCGACTCAGTCGCAGATCGATATCGGTCCATTAACCTTTAATTTCTATGCGCTATGCATAATTGCCGGTATAGCGGTCGCAATCTGGTTAGGTGATCGGCGATTTCGCCGTTATGGCGAGACGGTCGGATTGGATTTAAAGAGCGTTGTCTCTGATGTTGCGGTAATTGCAGTCCCCGCTGGAATTATTGGGGGGCGGCTTTACCACGTTGCGACATCACCAACGCTCTACTTTGGTGGCGACGGCGACTTGCTCGCCATTTTAAAGATTTGGAAGGGTGGATTAGGGATTTGGGGTGCGATTGCACTGGGCGCACTAGGTGCGCTTTTTGCTTACCGAAGAGCGGAGAGAAATCGTGAGCTGCCATCATTTAAATTCTTTCTAGATGCTCTCGCTCCTGGAATCTTACTTGCTCAAGCAATTGGTCGTTTTGGTAATTGGTTTAACGCCGAACTCTTTGGCCGACCATTAGATAGCTGGTGGGCTCTCGAAATCCCGTACCAATTTAGGCCGAAAGGTTATGGCTTATTTGAAACCTTCCATCCAACATTCCTTTATGAAGCGATCTGGACTACTTTGCTTGCGGTACTGCTCATCAAATTTGGTAAAAAGTGGAACGGCGGATCTGTTTT
>JAQCAO010000026.1 GCA_027731885.1 Actinomycetota bacterium
ATCCTACGGATCAGAAGGTTAGGGGTTCGAATCCCTTCGCGCGCACCATTCCATTATTATTTTCGTAACCCAATAAATAATATGTGGCGCTCAATTCGGTAAGGTATGGACATGTCGAAGAAGTTGATCGTGCACGCTGGTTTTCACAAGACTGGGACCACTGCTCTGCAATCTGCTTTCTTTGCAAACATTAATGAGTTGGCCAAATTTGGCATTAACTACCCACAAGTCGGCGGGAAAGCACAACACAAAGCCATCTATTCCTTAATGGGAAAGACTTGGGGCTGGGAAGACCGGGGTGGAGTAACAGCCACTGATAAAAAATGGAAAAACCTCTTAAAGCAGGTCGGTAAGGCGAAGAAAACCACTTTGATTAGCTCTGAATTTCTATGTGAGCTTAATGAAGAACAAATTGCTAGATTTAAGAAAGATCTCAAAGTTGCCGATGCTCATATTTACTTCACAATTAGGCCACTACTGAAGATTATCCCATCCGCATACCAGCAACATTTAAAGATCGGTATTAAGAGTGATTACGAGAAATGGCTACATTCAATTTTGGATCAACCTGGCGCATCTACGATCACTCCATCTTTTTGGGTCAGACATACGCACGCCAAAGTAATTAGCAAATGGATTGCTGAATTTGGAGCAGACCGAGTCACACTTATTGTGGTTGATGAAGCTCAACCCGAGTTAATGTACGACACCTTTAGCGACATAATGGGATTACCGACTAATTTTTTGAAGAAACAAGAGAATCAAGATAGCAATCGCTCACTTTCGCTCAATGAAATCACTATGTTAAATCGAATAAATCGATTATTTCCAAAGCGTCGCAGTTGGCATGATTACGAAACATTTATTCGCAACGGTGCTATCAAGCACTTAACAAATAAGGTTGAACCAGCCCAAGATGATTTGCGTTTATTGACTCCGCAATGGGCAGTAGATAAAGCAAAAGAGATTTCGGCCAATAGCGTCGCAGATATCAAGAAATTAGGTATCCGCATTATTGGCGACCTAGATAGTTTTGCAGATGCCAAGGTGCCCATCGGAGATAATCCAGCAATAGAGATGATTCCGGTAGACCTGGCGGCGCAGGCACTGATAGCTCTAGACCTACGGGTCGTCGAGACTTTTCCCAAAAAATGGATACTGCAAAAACTATGGAAAATGACAAAGCGCGATAGTAAGAAATGGTTGAAGAAGGCCGCAAAGAAATAACTTGCCGCACCACAGCCTTCGGAAGAGTGATTTACCGAATCCTGGGAGTTGTTGTAAATCTGGTGATAATTCAAATTGCCCGCGGAGTAGATACCACTACCTGGCTGTAGCAATTTACATTTAGATTAGATATCTTTACTCACATGAGCAAAGCATTTCTATTCGTTGAAGTAAATGTGAAGCCTGGCCAATACGATGAGTTTGTTGCCAAACTAAAGAGCCATATTGCGGTGATTCGCACCGAAGCGGGCTGTGAATTTATAGATATCTACCGTGATACCCAGAAACCAGATGTTGTGAATGTCTGGGAGATCTGGAGCGATCGCCCATCTTGGGATGCGCACATGGTTAACGAGAACAGCAAAGCCTGGCAGGCGATCGGACCAAATTATGTCTTTGGTGAGACGATCACAGTTATGGACGCGCTTTAAAGCGAAGCAATTCCTTTTTCACAGGCGATACTCGCAGCGATCCCATCATCAACGGTGGCTAAGTTTGGATTTGCAACACCATCTTTAATGGAAGCGATCCAAGCCCGCAATTCACCGATGTAGGCATCGGTGAAGCGACCAATCCAGTTATCGTGCAGGCGACCCGCCTTGCGAGCAGGAAGATCAAAGCCAAAGCTGATAGTTAAATCTCCAAGGTTGTTTAACTCTAGAGAACCGTTTTGCATCAAGACTTCTACGCGAACGTCATATCCATAAGTGCTATTTGCGCAGTTATCAACGGTCATTAAGACACCTGATTCGGTATGAGCAATAATACTGATGGCATCTTGAATATCCGGAACCGCGTGAGTGGTCTTCTTGGCATATGCCACAGAAACAGTTGTGAATTCTTCTTCGAGCAACCAACGCGCGATATCGAATTCGTGGACGGCAGAATTTGAAATCATGCCGGCTGTGGTCGCACCTGGAGAAGAAACATTTCGGGTTACAGCACGGATCTGAATGACCTCACCGTATTTTCCAGATTGAATCTCTTTCTTTAATTGAATGTAGCCGGGATCAAAACGGCGCATAAAGCCGAGGGCGACCGGAACTCCAGATGCTTTAACTATCTCAGCGATCTTCTTAGCATCCTCTAAGCGCGGTGCCAGCGGCTTCTCGCAGAGCGTTGGCTTTCCAGCCTTAACGCAGAGCTCAAGATGTTCGGGATGTAGGCCATCGGGCGAGCAGATGATTACCGCATCAACCGTTGGATCGTTGATCAAGTCAACAACAGATGAGTGCTTATTGATACTTGCACCTGATTTAGCCGATAACTCTGCAGCCAGGGCATCCATACGCGCAGCATCAAGATCGAAGAAAGCGCTCACAACAGCGCCATCTACGGAGTCGGTTATATATCTGGCATGACCTGCGCCCATGATTCCTACACCGATCACACCTACGCGAATTTCAGACACTTTTACTCCCTATTGGTTTCTTATTTTGATATTAATTTTGCTACAGCTGGTGCAACAACGTTATGCAAGTAATCTACAGATTCTTTCATACCAGTGATGGGTCCTTCTCCAATACCAGGCGCTGCACCAGTAATGGCGATATCTTGCTCAATGACGTACCAACCTTGATAGCCAGCGTTTTCGAGCGCCAAAATAGTTTCAAGAATCGGAACATCGCCTTGGCCCAGCGGGGTAAATAGCCCTTGCTGCACACCTTCCATAATGCTCTGTTGGCGGGCAAGTACCGGTGGCACCGCTTTCATATTTACATCTTTCAAATGCACGTGGCCAACACGGCTAGCATATTTCTTTGCAAACTCAACGGTGTCTTGTCCACCGATTGTCATATGTCCAGTGTCTAAGCACCACATCACATCTGAGTTTTCTACCACACGGTCAATATCTCGCTTTGTTTCCACGACAGTTTGTAAGTGTGGATGTACCACTTGAACAAGTCCATAGTCTTTACAGATCTGATCTACTTGCCCGAGCATCTTGAAGAATTGCGTGACTTCATCTTTAGATAACTCTTCTGGATTAGCCCAATCCCAACTCTGTACTGGTGATGAAACAAAATGGGTGGCACCAATCTCTTGAAATTTCTTACTGGTCTGGAGCGCCATTTCAAGAGTGGCTTTCTCTTGTGACTTATCGTGTAACACCACGGGCGTGAAGCCACCGATCATTGACATTTTAAATTCAGCTAATTGCTCTTTAAGTTCTGCCAAATCATCAGAGAAAAAACCAGGAGCTCCAAGTTCGGTTGCGGGCAAACCAAGGCTAGACATTTCAGAGAGCACTCGCTTAGTTGGCAACATCGCGCCCCAACCGGGCACTTCGCAGATCCCCCAAGAAATAGGCGCAGATGCGATCCGTTGTAAAAATCCCGTGGTCATTGGCTGATCATAACTTGCGCGATAAGGTCTGAACATGACAATGGATATCGGCGGATCTTTCCTCGACGAATTAACCGGCAGTTTTTCGCAGGGATCTGACTCAAATCCAACGGTGGCGATGGTTGAGGCGTCGTATAAGGCCAATAACTTGCACTACCGCTACATAAATTGTGAAGTGAACCCAGACCAGCTGGCAGAGGCTGTGGCGGGGGCAAAAGCGATGAATTGGAGGGGTTTTAACTGCTCTATCCCTCATAAAGTCGAAGTAATTAAGTATCTAGATAGCCTCGGAGAATCTGCTTCTTTAATTGGCGCTGTTAATTGTGCAGTAAATCGTGGTGGCAAATTAATTGGCGAAAATACCGATGGCAAAGGTTTCCTTAAATCATTTCTAGAGATCACCCCAGCTGCAGAAAAGACCATTGTTCTGCTGGGAGCAGGGGGCGCTGCGCGCGCTATAGCAGTTGAGTTGGCTTTAGCAGGTGCAAAAAAGTTCTACGTTGTGAACCGTTCACGCGCTCGCGGAGAAGATCTCACCGCTCTGTTAAATGATAAAACTAAAGCCAGCGCTGAATTTGTGGAATGGAATTCGACTTACCAAATCCCGCTTGATGCTGAAGTAGTCATCAACTCAACTTCAATGGGAATGGTAAATACCGAAGGACGACAAGATATTAATTTTGATTCAATCCGCCCCGGAATGTTGGCTGCAGATGTCATCGTAAATCCACCGCAAAGTTACTTCCTTACTGAAGCAGAAAAACGTGGAGCAACAACCCTGCAAGGTTTAGGTATGGTGGTCAATCAAGCGGTGATCGCTATCAAGTATTGGACTGGTGTTGATGTAGATCCGAAAGATTTAAGCGATGAGCTAATTAAGGTTTTAGGAATTAACTAAACCTTTGCCAGATCAGATTCCGCAACAACGCGTAACGCTTGTGCAGCAATTGTTAAAGCTGGATTCATTGCCGCTGAGGATGGGAAGAATCCACCATCAATTAAATATAAGTTGTGGTGATCGTGGCTGCGACAGTAACCATCAACCACACTGGTGCGCGGGTCATTGCCCGCAACAGTTGTTCCACATTGATGTGAGTTCATCGAAATATCAAAGGGCTGTCTAAATATTCCTTGATAACCTGCTTTACGTAAAACCTTTTTGGAGCGATGTAGCAGCTCCATATGCGTCTTCATTCCAATGGCGCGACGAGCAATCTTGATAGCCCCATTTTTCGCGATGGTTACGCGGTTTTCGGGGCGCGGCAGATCTTCGCTCATAACCACAAATTCAACGCTATGGTCAGAAATGTAATTAAGTAGCGGAAGCGGAACGCGCTTGGCAAACGATTTCATCATAATGCCCTGTACTTTTCCAATTAACTGAACAGCGCCAAGTGGATAACCCTTGCCACCATCTAGATACCAATCGGTGAAAGAGAGCGTTTTCTGGAAAGTTACATCGTTCTTGCGGCGCAAATCAACGGCTGCGATATGGCTATTAATATGCATCATAAAGTTACGTCCGACTCGATCAGAGGAATTAGCAACCCCAGATCGCAACAGTAGAGCTGCGGTATTTACCGAGCCTGCAGAAATCACAAACTTCTTTCCATAAATTTCTAACTCCTCACCGTTACGAGTTGCCTGCAGGTGGCTTACAGATTTGCCATCTTCACTTAAGACAATTCGGTTTACTTGAACAGATGTCATCAAGGTGACATAGCCGGTCGCAATTGCCGGATTTAACGCATTTACCTCAGCATCGCTCTTGGCATCTAGTTTGCAGACAAAACCATCACAAGTTTTGCAGCGGATACATTTTCCACCAGGCCCAAGATCAATACCCATTGAGTTCGAATGTGGGTGAACCCCCGCTTTGCGTAATCGCTCGCCGAGCTGTTCTACATATGGCTCATGTTGCATTGCTGGGTAAGGAAATGGAGTTTTGCGATCATTGCCGTAGATATTTTGCGCATCACCATGCACTCGATATAACTCTTCAGCTTGGAAATAATACGGTTCTAAATCATCATATGTAAATGGCCAAGCAGGCGATTCACCTTCGCGGTGCTTTACAACACCAAAATCAAAGCGACTAAAACGCGGAAGTGATGCACCGTAGACCTTGCTATTTCCGCCTACGAAGTAATGAACGCCAGGAACAAATTCTTTCTCGTTCTCATCTACCCATTTTTCATTGGGTTTGTAACGAGTCTTCATAAAGATTTCAGAGGGGGACCAATTCTCGGGCTCGCGCGGCATCCGTTCGCCACGTTCTAAAACCAGCGTCTTTACGCCCTTATTGGCCAGGGCAAAGGCGGTTGTTGCGCCACCCATTCCAGAACCAACAATGACCACATCCGATTCAATACGAACCGGAGTGGCCATTGTCTAGGTCTACTTTTATTTTAGATTAGCGAACTGAAGTAAGCGCTTGGTCTTTTTGATCAACCGTCATTGCGCCAGTCATAATCGCAACAACATCGTTCATGCTGTGACTCTTTGGAGTAACCACTGCAGCGCGCTTACCAAGACGTTGTATCTGGATACGATCTGCAACCTCAAAGACCTGCGGCATATTGTGCGAGATCAAAATAACTGGCATACCGCGTTCGCGCAGAGACTCAATTAGCTTGAGAACCTGACGTGATTCACGAACACCAAGGGCCGCAGTTGGCTCATCAAGGATGATCACCTTCTGGCCGAATGCAGCAGCGCGAGCTACTGCAACTGCCTGGCGTTGACCACCAGAGAGCGTTTCAACAGCCTGTGCAATGTTTTGAACTGTTCCGATGCCGAGGGCTGAAATATGCTCTTTTGCAGCCTTACGCATTCCAGAGGTATCGAGCATACGTAAAACAGAACCAAGTGGTCCAGGCTTGCGCATTTCTCGGCCCAGGTAGAGGTTGGCTGCGATATCTAAAGCCGGTGCCACAGCAAGCGTCTGGTACACAGTTTCGATTCCAGCATGGCGTCCATCCTGTGGTCGCTTAAATGACATTTCTTGACCATCAAGAATGATCTGACCTTCATCAGGAGTTTCAGCGCCGGATAAGCACTTGATCATTGTTGACTTACCAGCTCCGTTATCGCCGACTACTGCGAGAACTTCACCTGGAAATAGTTCCAAGTTCGAGCCATCGAGGGCAATAACGCGACCGTAGGCTTTGGTAATTCCAACTGCTTGAAGAATTGGTTTCTTACTCATTTGCGTGCCTTTCTGATCCACTGGTCGACAGAGACCGCGAAGATAATAAGAAGTCCGATAGCCAAGAGCTGGAAGTACAAGTCAACGCCAGCGAGCGTTAGACCATTCCGGAAAACACCCACGATTATCGCTCCGATTAGCGTCCCGAAGATGGTGCCGCGGCCACCGAATAGTGAAGTACCTCCGATAACCACCGCAGTGATCGCATCAAGATTTAAATTACCACCGGTATTTGGGCTTGCTACGGTAACGCGGCCGATAACGATCCAGGCTGCGAGTGCGAAGGTAAGGCCGGCAACAATATAAACGCTCATTAGAACTCGGTTAACTGAGATACCTGCCAGGCGCGCTGCATCGATATCATCGCCAACTGCATATACGTGGCGCCCCCAGGCGGTGTAACGCAAGGAAAAAGCCAAGACCATATACATAAGGAACATAAATAGAACACCAGTTGTGACTCGGAAGGGTCCGATATTTACATATGTTCCGAGCGTTAATAGGAATGGATCCATCTCAATTGAAGGGACAGTTCCTTTTGTAAAAGTTAACGTAAGCGCAAGGAATATATTGAAAGTACCCAAGGTAACGATAAATGGCGGCAATTTAACCTTCGTTACTAAGAAGCCGTTAATTGCACCACCGAGCATTCCGACAAGTAGTCCGGCTGGGAATGCCAACCAGATTGGCCAGCCAATCGGTTCGCCTGCGCCAGGAGTTCCTTGAACCAATTTAGCCATAGTCATTGATGCAAAAATTGCGATAGCGCCACAAGAAAGGTCAATACCAGCAGTCAAGATAATTAGCGTCTGACCGGCAGCGACTGCTCCAACGATCGCTACTTGCTGCAGGATAAGTGAGAAGTTAGATGGTGTTAAAAAGTTTTCATTGAAAAAACTAAAGATTATCGATGCTACACCTAGCACCATAATTGAGCTCAGCCATGGATATTTATGGAGCAGAACTTGCATTTTCTGGCTAAACGAGGCGCGATCATGAAATTCTGCTGCTGCGTCGTAGACGGCCGTATCTTGGCTCACTTGGGATCCTTTCAAAGTGGAAAATTAACGAAACTGATTGAATCTTTCTTCCTGTTTACCGAACCTTACTGCTTGTTTATTGCAATTGCTCTTCTAGTTAAAGAGGGCGACTGCCGAAGCAGCCGCCCTCTTTAAACACTCTTCTTTAGTTATTCACTAAAGAGCTGGGATTAACCCCAAGCGTTTGCTAGACCGTATTCAGTTGTCTCTGATGGAACGCCATCTTGTGGGTCATCAGTAATCAACTTAACACCGGTGTTGAAGAAGTCAAGACCTTCTGAAGTTGATGGTGTTACACCATTCACTACTAGGTCGTAGATTGCTTGAACACCAAGGTCAGCCATCAACAATGGGTACTGCTGTGAAGTTGCATTGATGCAACCTGACTTAACGGCACCGATACCAGCGCCGCCACCGTCAACAGAGACCATAACATCGATCTTTACGCCAGCAGCAGCTGCTGCAGCACAAGCACCGATTGCTGTTGGCTCGTTGATTGTGTAAACAACGTTGATGTTCTTGTTCTTAGCAAGAAGTTGCTCTAGACCTGTACGGCCGCCGTCTTCGTTAGCGCCTGTCGCTACGTTTCCAACGATCTCGTAATCTCCGCCTGAGTACTTACCTTTCTTTGGCTCGTCACCCATTCTGTTTGGATCTGCAACATCAATTCCCATACCTGCAAGGAATCCGTTGTTACGCATGTAGTCAACAGACACAATGCGGTCATCAAAGATGTCGAGAAGTGCAATTGTTGCCTTCTTGCCAGCAAGCTTTGCAGCTGACCACTGACCAATTAGGAGACCAGCTTCGCGGTTATCTGTTGCGAAAGTGATATCTACGATGTCAGCAGGATCTGGCGCTGTGTCGAGGGCAATTACGTATAGACCTGCTTCGCGGGCCTTAGTGATTGCTGCGTTGACTTCTGTTGATACTGGAACGATCAAGATTCCAGCGTGCTTTGCAGAAATTGCGTTTTCGACCGCTGCGATCTGTCCTGCGTAATCTGACTCATCTACACCAGATGTAATAGTGAGTTCTACGCCAAGTGATTTGGCCTTCTCGGTAGCACCCTTGATCATTGCTACGAAGAATGGGTTTGCTTGATCTTTAGTAATTAGCGAAACTGCAACTTTATCGCTGCTGCTATCGCTATTTGAACATGCAGAGAGCACAAGCATTGACGCTGCTGCTGCGGCAACAATTGCTGCAGTGCGGCGTGAAAAAAGCTTTGCCATATGTATTTCCTCCTATAGGTGGGTTAATCGAGAGCGATACTACCCAGGGTTTGTGGCTCAAATAAGGGTTTTTAGGCGAATTTCACATCGTTACCGAACCGTTACTCATTGCAGAAAGGTTTTGATTTTAGACCTTTATCCCCGAATGAGGGCGATTTCGAAGGGGGAGAGGGTGAGCGGAAAATCTGCTGAAATTGGGCTCCTCTCGGCAAATGACCACCAATCCATGATTTGGCTCGATTTCTCGCCATCATTGACTCGCAGGCTCTGAATGGATTTATACCCGGCTAAAACTTTTGGGGTGATTTCTAAAGTCCAAGGTCGAAGTGAGGCTACAAGAATTGTTTTTGCTTCGCGATTTTCAAATGCCACCCACGAGTTATCAAGAGATGTTGCAAGTGTAATTTGATGGGCGCCATGTGCACCCAGCGCTGAATATCTACGGCCAGCGCGATAAATAAGCCTATTTTCTTCGGAATTTCAATTGCTGTAATGATTGTGGGAAGATTGGCCAATGGCAAACGATGAACGTTTAACCCTATCGGTCGACTGCGGAGGACTCTTTCTAAAGAGTTGTGTTCTTGATGAATCCGGAACAATGCACTCAAAGCCAGGTCGGATTGAAACGCCATACCCACTTTCTCCGCAACGTTTTATTGACACAATGAAAGAAATTTCGGATTCGCTACCAACTACCTACCGCGCAACAATCGGTATGCCCGGAATGATTCGTCACGGGGTAGTTATCTCAACTCCGCATTACATGACGAAGAGTGGACCGCGTACTCGTATAGATCCTGAACTCCAAGAACAATGGAGTGGTTTCGATATGCAGAGCGCGCTTTCCAAGAAGTTAGAAATGCCAACTCGTGTATTAAATGATGCCGAAGTTCACGGCGCTGGAATTATCTCTGGTTCTGGATATGAAGTTGTTATTACTCTCGGCACCGGACTTGGATTTGCGATTTTCTACGGTGGATCACTTTCACCACATATTGAATTCTCACACGCACCTGTGCGCCGTGCGACAACTTACGACACTTGGATTGGTGAGCACGAGCGCCGCCGCTTGGGAAACGCTTTCTGGTCACGGCGAATTCGCGCAATGGTTGATGAACTTCGCCCAGTCTTTATGTGGGATCGTCTTTACATTGGTGGTGGAAATGCCCGGTGTATTCGACAAGCAGATCTAGATCGTATGGGCGATGAGATTGTTATCGTGCCAAACGCTGCAGGAGTTGCGGGCGGAGTGCGCGCTTGGACTTTAGAACAATATAAGTAATTACTTAATCTTTAAATTAAATTTGCCAGCTGCAATACCTGCAAATTCTGCTGCGCCAGTAGCCCCTGCCTCTTGCGCATCTGACACTCGATAACTTCCAAACTGACGCTCTTTTGCAAAGGCAATCACCGGATTCTTTATCCATCCTCCTGCAATCACAACGTTATCTGCCCTCCCGGTGAATTTCTCGATTAGCGCAATCATCTCAGCAGAGTCATCGACTAAATGTTCTACCGTTGCGCGAAACAGTGCGGCAGGAGAAACGGCGTCATCTAAATTTGTTACCGATAAACCGTGATAATTATTGACTACTCGCATTGCACTTGCAGTTGGATCAATAGCCAGTGCGGCATTGCCAAGGGCAATCTTCTGATCGCGCGAAGTCATTCCGACTAAAGCACATGCGCGCTCTAAAGTTAAGCCAGTTGGAAGAGCGCCTAGCAAGGTGTAATGGTCTGCAATAACCGAGCAACTGAGGCCAACGTTTGCCTCTGCCAGCTCTGCAATCGCTTCTCGTTTTAGCGGCGCCTTAAATGTACGCAAGAGCGCTTCTGCTGTGCCCATTGAATCAAAGAGTGAACCTTCATTAATGGCTCCACAATAATAAGCTGCGGTGAAATGGTCGTGCCCTGCAATAGTAATTATCGCACCGCGTAAATTCTCTGGCGCTTCATCGCTAACAACTCCAATTGCTTCTCCTGCAACAACTAAACGGGCTAAGAAATCTTTTCCACCACCGACCAAAGCGATCGCTTCCTCCCAGGGTTTGCGCGCTTCAACATCAAAGAAGCCAGTTCTGCTGACTAAGGAGAGCTCATTAACTGGCTCTGCGCCGAGACAATAGGCCACCCATTCGGGTGCAGAGAGAAAGTGCTTCGCCTTCTTTGACTCCGGATAATTTTCATTAGACCAGAGCACTTTAGAAATTGTGACGATCTCGTTTAACTGTGCACCGACACGAGCTCGGAATTCGAAATCGCCTAGCTCTTTAAGGATTGGTTCGGTTATCCCGCGCGGATCGTGCCAAGCTAAACCAGGAGCCAGCGGCCTTCCGGCCGAATCCATCAATACCCCGGTTTCACTAAATCCCGTGAAACCTAATGCAATTACCTTTCCACCCGCGAGATCAGCAGCTTTTGAAGCAACGGTAATTACCGTCTGTGCAAGTAAGACCATATCTATCTCGCTGAAATTCTTAACATGTTTCCAAGGAGTTGGCTCTGCGTATTCAGCGAGAACTTGCATATTTAAATCAGTTGCCACCGCCTTAATGCGCGTTGTGCCGATATCTACCCCGATTAAAATTTCTTGCATTTTTTACTCAGCGACTCGCGCCAAATCTGCAAGCGGTGGTCGACAGACAATTGCATTTGCTCCTGATAGGGAATAAGCGCCCGCTGCGAAAGGAATCACAACCGCATCACCTTTAGTAATCGACATTTGAGGAGCGTTAGCAAATGAAATATCACCATCGCCGTCTAGTACCAGCACAATGGCAAATCCCGCAGGTAGGTCTCCACTTCCTGGTGCTAGGTGGGCGCGGAAATAACCTTCTGATTTCAGTGGAAGAACGGATCGTAAAACACCGCCCGAGAAAACGTTATGAGTAATTAGCGAATCGAATTCGGCATCGGTTAGCGGGTCAAGCTTTAGCGCATCTGTAACTGTTTCAAAACCTAATCCAAGGTGGCCATCTGTGATGCCATCTACCGCAAAGCCCTCCCACTCTAAAAGAGCAGATAAGTCAGTTGGTTCTTGTAATTCAAGGACAAAGATTCCAGCATCAATTGCGTGTGCCACCCCAGCTGGTACCAGAACAGCATCGCCAACCTTTACCTCGGTTCGGCGCAACGATGCCAGCAATGCTGCAGAATCTTGCGCGCGAACCAGTTTAAGGAGTTCTTCTTTATTCTGTTTAGCCGAAAATCCCAAACCAACACCGGAACCAACAGGCGCTTCCAAAATAATCCAAGCCTCTGTTTTCCCGTGATCTAAACCTAGATGTCTCTTCGCAAAGGCTTTATTTGGGTGGTAATGAACAGGAAGTCGTTGATCGGGATCAAGTAACTTAACTAAAATTTCAGTCGATAAACCAAAATTTTTAACGTGATCTGCGCCGAGCCAACCATCTGGATCTGCCTTAATCGCATCACGCAACAGAGTGCCGTCGGCTAAATGTGACAGGCCTTGTTCAGATTCCCCAAAGCGAGTTGTAATCGAACCGATCCACTCTTCCGGACGCATAGGACCGCCGGGTCCGTGGCGAAGTGCACCAATACGATTTCCGCCGCGATAAAAGTGATCAAATTGATTAGACGGAAGTTTGGCCGGGGTAGTTGAACTCTGTGACATGGTTCTAGACTACTTGTAGGCTTAACAAATTGACCAGCGAAAATGGAGTTACTTAAATGTCTGATGTATCTATTCGCCTAAAGCGCTTATTTAATAACGGCCGCTGCTTCGATATCGCAGTCGACCACGGCTTCTTTGGCGAAGGAACTTTCTTAGCCGGAATTGAGGATATGCAAGCAGCTGTTAATACCCTGATTACTGCAGCGCCTGATGCAATTCAGTTAACCGTTGGACAAGCAAAATTGCTGCAAAATAATCCAAACCCAAATAAGCCAGCGCTAGTAATGCGCACTGATGTGGCTAATGTTTATGGAAAAGTGATTCCAGATCATCTCTTTAGTATTTTGCTAGAAGAACCAGTTCTGCAGGCGGTTCGCCTTGATGCGGCAATTGTTGTTGTGAACCTCCTTGATTTACCAGGACGCCCCGAACTTCGTGATGCTTGCATTCGCAACATTATGACTCTTAAAGCGCAGTGCGAACATTATGGAATGCCACTTATGATTGAGCCACTTGTAATGAAGGATTCAGCTCAAGGCGGATATACATCAGATGGTGAATTAGAGAAAGTTGTTCCGCTAGTTCGCCAAGCAATCGAACTTGGTGCAGATGTAATCAAGGCAGATCCAACTGATATCGCAGCTGATTACCATCACGTGATCCAGACCGCCGGATCAGTACCAGTTTTGGTTCGTGGCGGTGGACGAGTATCAGATGAAGAACTCTTAAATCGAACTGCAGAAGTTTTAAAGCAAGGTGCTGCGGGAATTGTTTATGGTCGCAACATCATCGCCCATCCAAAACCAGCGAAGATGACGCAAGCGCTAATGGCGATGCTGCATAAGGGAACATCTGCCGCCGATGCGTTAAAGATTGTTAACGCTTGATATGTCTACGCAAAAGCTAGTTAAAGTCGGAATTATCGGCGGTGGCCTAATGGGCCGTGAATTACTAGCGCTGGTAGGACGTTGGGATGCTCTTATTGATCATCCTATCCGCCCGGTAATAACTGCAATTGCCGATACCTCAGATTCGGTTAGAGAGTTCTTTACCAACGCTGGTGTTGCTGAGTCTTACAGCAATTACAAAGAGTTACTGGCCAGCCCAAATGTAGATGTTGTTTACATAGCAGTACCGCACAATCTGCATGAAGAGATCTACATTGCGGCGATAAATTCAGGTAAAGATTTCTTAGGTGAAAAACCATTTGGAATCGACTTAGTGGCCGCACAGAAGATCGCTGCAGCGTTAGTCGGCAAGAAGAACTTTGTTCGGGTATCCAGCGAACTTCCTTTCTATCCAGGCGCACAGGCTGCCGTTCGTGAAGTTCTATCTGGAAACTTAGGCGAAATCGTTGAGGTGCGTTCTGGACTTTTGCATTCATCTGATATTGATCGGAAAAAGAAGATTAATTGGAAGCGCCAGCGTAAGTTCTGCGGGGACATTGGCGTTCTTGGCGATCTCGGAATGCACGCCGCGCATATTCCTTTGCGCTTGGGATATAAACCAACAAAGGTATTTGCAATTTTAGATGACATTGTCACCCACCGCGAAAGCGCAAATGGAGAGCAACTTCCTTGCGATACCTTCGATAACGCAGTTCTGGCGTTACGCGCAAAGAATCCCGGCAGCGA
>JAQCAO010000027.1 GCA_027731885.1 Actinomycetota bacterium
AGTGTTACGGTGGCGATATTTCGCGTAAGCGTAAGTTGCTGGAAAAGCAGAAAGAGGGAAAGAAGCGCATGAAGATGGTCGGTCGCGTGGAAGTTCCGCAAGAAGCTTTCGTTGCCGCCCTTGCCACAGATGCTGATATTGAAAAGATTAAAGCCGCGCGTAAGCAAGACTGATCGTGCTCTCTTTCTACGTACATATCCCATATTGCATAAAGCGATGTGGCTATTGTGACTTCAATACATATACACCTAATGAACTGCAAGATGGCGCTTCTCTTGAGATAGTTTCAAATGATTACATCGATGCTGTCTTATTAGAGTTAGAAGCTGCTCCTTTAGATCTTGTGCCAACCATTTTCTTTGGGGGAGGAACGCCATCTCTAATGCCCGCGAAAGATCTAGGGCGAGTAATTACCGCCATCAAATCGCGCAATGGTTTGACGGCTGATTGTGAGATAACCCTTGAAGCAAATCCAGATTCGGTTACTGAAGAGAAGTTGCAGGGGTATCTGGCAGCCGGTTTTAATCGCATCTCATTTGGTATGCAATCAGCGCAACCACATGTGCTGGCAGTACTGGATCGCACACATAACCCAGCAAATGTTAAGCGTGCGGTTGATATGGCACGTGCAGCTGGGTTTTTGAGCATTAGCGTTGATTTGATTTACGGAACACCAGGTGAATCGCTAGAAGATTGGCGCGCCACAGTTACTGAAGCGCTCTCACTCGATATTGATCACATCAGCGCCTACGCCTTGATAGTTGAGACAGGTACAAAACTTGCGGCACAGATCAAACGCGGTGATTTGGCGATGCCCAATGATGATCTGATGGCTGATATGTATTTGCTGGTTGATCAGATGTGTAATGATGCCGGACTTGCTTGGTATGAACTCTCTAATTGGTCTAAGCCTGGACATGAGTGCAAACACAATATCGCTTACTGGAAAAGCGCGAATTGGTGGGGTCTTGGACCAGGTGCGCACTCGCATATAGATAAGAAACGTTTTTGGAATGTTAAGCATCCAACTGCATATAAACAGAAGCTATTTGCCAATGAATCACCAGTTGCAGAATCTGAGCAATTGACGGATGAGCAATTGCGATATGAAGAGATAATGCTTGCGATAAGAATGCGCACTGGTTTGGCGCTTTCTTCATTAAATAAGCAAGGGCAAGATAATTTGCAGGCATATTTATCGACTGGACACATCTTGATCAAAGATTCGCGAATTCAGTTGACAGCACAGGGACGATTGATTGCAGATCGCTTGGTCCGAGAGGCGCTGGCCTAAGCGCCTGTAGTACCTTTAGCCCATGACTACTAACGCAACCATCCTTCTAGCTTTTCTAGCTGTGGTATTTGTTATCTCTGGGTTGAGCAAAGCCAGTGGAAATGCAAAAGGCCTATCCGGCACACGCGATGTAAACGTGAAGGATGGAATCGCTCGAGTAATCGGGCTCTTTGAAGCGCTATTTGCGCTTGGTTTAATTCTTGGCCTGAAGTGGAATTGGATGGCTTACTTCCCATTGTTGGGTCTCTGGTTCTTTATGGCCGGTGCGGTATTTGTTCACTTTAAAGTAGGCAAGGTTAAGACTGCATTTCCAGCGTTCTTTCTCTTAACTCTAATCTCTGTTGCACTAGTTCTGATCTAAAGGAAGTACGTCGAATAATTATGCAATCTCAACGCCGTCTAGAAATCTTGCGCGCTATCGTCGATGAGTACGTGGCGACGCAAGAACCTGTCGCCTCAAAATCAATTGCCGATAAGACTTCTCTGGGTCTCTCTCCTGCGACGATCCGTAACGAGATGGCAGTTTTAGAAGATGAAGGTTTAATCACCCATCCACACACTTCAGCTGGCCGCATCCCCACAGATCTGGGTTACCGAGTATTTGTAGATAAGTTAGCGACCGTTAAACCATTATCTGGCGCCGAACGCCGCGCCATTGAAACCTTTTTAGATGAGGCAAATAACCTAGAACAGTTGATGAAGCGATCTGCAAAGTTGTTAGCAGATTTAACCAAGCAGGTTGCGGTAATTACCCATCCTATGATTGGTGAAGGCCCTGGCAGCGAAAAGATGACGATTTCAGGTACAGCTAACTTGGCGCGTTCGGGTGAAGATTTAGGAAGATCGCTCTCACCAATTCTTGAGGCGTTGGAAGAGCAAGTGGTACTGCTGCGCTTATTAGATGATGCCAATGAGAATGTGCGAGTAAGAATTGGCGGTGAACAAAGTGAGACTAATCTGCGCCAAACTTCGCTAGTAACTGTTGGATATGGCGCGGATAATTCTCCAATTGGAGCACTTGGTGTTTTAGGGCCAACCCGAATGGATTATGCAGGTTCAATGGCGGCAGTAACCGCCGTGGCTCGCTATGTTGGTCGCTACATATCGGAGAGCAATTAATTTATGTCCGATCACTATCAATCACTCGGTGTTGACCGTGGTGCTAGCGCCGATGAAATAAAGAAGGCATATCGCAAAATTGCCCGCGAACTTCATCCCGATGTAAATCCTGATCCAGCGGTGCAGGATAAATTTAAAGAAGTTACTGCTGCCTATGAAGTATTGAGTGATCCACAAAAGAGACAGTCTTATGACATGGGTGGTTCAGGCTTCGGTGGGGGATTCGGTGGCGGTGGATTTAGCGACATTATGGATGCCTTCTTTGGCGGCGGACAAAATCGCGGACCGCGTCCACGTATGCGCCAAGGACAAGATGCCTTGATTCGCGTTGAAGTTGATTTAAATGAGGCTTGCTTTGGAACCGAGCGCGATATCTCTGTCGAGAACGCAGTTACTTGTACCAAATGTAAAGGCCAAGGGTCGGCAGATTCTTCGCCGCCTGCAATGTGCCAAGTCTGTAAAGGACGTGGCGAAACCCAACAAGTACAGCGTTCTTTCTTAGGACAGGTAATGACTTCACGTCCTTGTGGCTCTTGTCAGGGATATGGCAGCATCATTCAAAATCCTTGCCGCGAATGCGCTGGTGATGGACGAGTACGTGCTCGCCAGAATATTTCAGTGAAGATTCCACCTGGGGTTGAAACCGGTAATCGCATTCAGCTGGCTGGTCGGGGAGAGGTTGGTGCAGGAGGCGGCCCGGCAGGTGATTTGTATGTAGAAATTATTGAAGCAGAGCACCAATTCTTGATTCGTGATGGCCACAATTTACACGTTGCTATCGAAGTCTCCTTCGCTGCTGCATCGCTTGGCACCAAGGTGATGGTTGAATCTTTAGATGGTCCGATTGAGGTCGAAGTTCGCCCCGGAACGCAGAGTGGCTCAACTATTTCGGTACGCAATAAGGGTATGACGCGATTGCGTGCTGCTACTCGCGGAGATTTGATTGTGCACGTTGAAGTACAAACCCCTCACAAGTTAAGCCGAGAACAAGAAGATTTGTTACGCAAATTTGCATCTTCTCGTGGTGAAAAGCCGGGGGATGTAAAGATCAAGGGACATGAACAAGGTTTCTTTAGCAAATTTAGAGATGCCTTCGGACGCTAATGCTTACTCTCTTCTTTGTTAGCGATCTGCCAACAACGGTTGGTAGTACATATGAATTTGGTGGCGATGATGCTGGGCACGCGATCCGTGTATTACGGACCCAAATTGGAGATGGGCTAGCGCTTTCCAGCGGGCAAGGCGCTTGGTCGATAGTTGAAGTAATAGCGATCGCCAAGAAATCTATGACAGTAAGAGTGGTCTCATCTGGCTTCGAAGAAGCGCTCCCTGTTGAATTCACCGTCGCGCAAGCGCTGACTAAAGGCGATCGCATAAAAGAAGCTATTGAGTTAAACACTGCAGGTGGGGCCGATGTAATTTTATTGTGGGCTGCTACTCGTTCGATTGGTAAAGCAACTCCAGATTTAATGCAGAAGCTCGGAACCACTGCGCGCGAGGCTAGTAAGCAAACGCGCCGCAACCGCATACCGTTTGTAATGGGAGTACTAGATGCAAAGAAAATTGCCGCAGAAATTCCTAATTACGATTTAGCAATAATCTTTCACGAGAGCGCTACACAGAAGTTAACAGACGTTGTAAAACCAGGGGCCAAAAAGGTACTGCTAATTATTGGCCCAGAAGGTGGAATAAGCGATGAAGAGTTAACGCTCTTTAAAACTGCTGGTGCGCAGGTAGCGCTGATGGGCCGACCGATCTTTCGCTCAGCGCATGCGGGTATGGCGGCGCTTTCGGGCGTAAACGCTGCGCTGAAAATCTGGTAAAGGTATAGTCAACTTATGGCGTTAGATCCAGATTGCATCTTCTGCAAAATTATTGAGGGCGTAATTCCTGCAGATATTGTCTTTCGTAATGAGAATGTAGTTGCCTTTAATGATTTAAATCCGCAAGCTCCAACTCACGTATTGCTAATCCCAACGGTGCATACCGAAAACGCAGCAGGGCTAGCGAAGATGTCGGCGACTATCACCGCAGCGCCCTTTAGCCGATCAGATCGCCACAGATCGGGAGTTAAATGGTTATCGAACCGTCTTTAATACTGGAGTCGATGGTGGCCAGAGCGTCTTTCACGCTCATTTACATCTCTTAGGCGGCCGTGGGCTCGCTTGGCCACCCGGTTAAAAGTAGTATCTCTTACTATATGGAGCGAACCCTGATCACTATCCCGCCTGCAATTTCGATGGTCTCACTCATCGGCGCCGGAGATGCCAACTTAAGAGTTATTGAAGCCGCCTTCCCAAGTGTAAATATCACAGTAAGAAGCAATGAAGTAACTTTGCGGGGACCGCATATTGATTGCATGGCTCTTGAAAAATTATTTGCCGAAATGGTCGTTGTAATTCGCTCGGGACAGGTGCTCACCGTCGATGCGGTTTCTCGTAGCATCGCAATGTTGGGACAAGAGCCAGCCGATAGCCCAGCTGAGGTACTTTCGTTAAATATTGTCTCTAATCGCGGCCGCACGATTCGTCCAAAGACTGCCAATCAAAAACGTTATGTAGATGCGATCGAAGATAACACGATTACATTTGGTATTGGACCGGCCGGTACCGGTAAGACTTACTTAGCAATGGCGAAGGCAGTTGCTGCGCTGCAGGCGAAGAAGGTAAATCGCATTATCTTGACCCGTCCGGCAGTTGAGGCTGGCGAACATCTTGGATTCTTGCCCGGTACTTTAAGTGAGAAAATTGATCCATATCTGCGCCCACTCTTTGATGCGCTCCACGACATGATCGATGTGGATTCAATTCCACGTTTGATTCAAACCGGCGTGATCGAAGTTGCACCTCTTGCATTTATGCGCGGTCGCACCTTAAACGACGCATTTATTATCTTAGATGAAGCACAGAACACCACCCCCGAGCAGATGAAGATGTTCTTAACAAGACTGGGATTTGGTTCGAAGATGGTCATCACTGGCGATGTAACACAGGTGGATCTTCCAAATGGCGCTCACTCAGGCTTAAAAGCGATCACTAATATTCTAAAAGATATCGATGATATTGCCTTCTTAGAACTCACCGCCGAGGATGTGGTTCGCCACCGTTTAATTGGTGACATTGTAAAAGCCTACGCCAGGTATGACGAAGCAAAGTCTGCTCCTCGCAATATCCGTAACTCGTAAATAAAAATATGACTATAGAAATTACCAATAAATCTGGCGAACTCGTGCCTACTGATGGAGTCCGCGAATTGTTGCAGAGGGCTCTGGTTGAGCTGAAGTTAAATCCTGAGTGTGAAGTCAACCTAGTCTTCGTAGATATTGAAGAGATGACTGAACTACATATCAAATGGATGGATGAAGGCGGCCCAACTGACGTGCTCTCTTTCCCAATGGATATGCCAACTAAAGAAAGTGAAGCGGTGACTTTGGGAGATATAGTTATTGCACCAGCTGTTGCCGCCCAACAAGCAGCAACTGCAGGTCATTCTATTGATCACGAAATCTTTATCCTGGCAGCACACGGTTTACTGCATATTCTGGGCTATGACCATGCCAGCGCTGCCGATGAGAAAGTTATGTTTTCCTTGCAAGAAGATCTAGTTAAGAAATATCAGGAGAGTGCATGAACGCCCTTAGTACCATTTCTATTATTGCGCTAATTGCATTTGCGGGGTTCCTCGCAGCATCCGAGTCGGCGCTTACCTCAATCTCTCGAATTGTTATTGAGGAGATTGAAAGCAAGCGCGGCGGGCATTTACTCAAGAAATATTCCCAACACCCATCTCGTTATCTAAATGTCTTGCTCTTGGTTCGTAAGATCTGTGAATTTACAGCAGCAGCGCTCCTTGCCGTGGCGCTCTTGCGACAGTATTCATCAGCGCAGGCAATGGTTTTAACAGTGACGATTATGGTTGTGCTCTCCTACGTCGTAATTGGTGTTGGTCCACGCACGCTAGGTCGTCAACAACCACATAAATGGGCGCGCGCTGGAATTTCAGTGGCTTACTTCTTAGCTTTCATCTTGGGGCCGGTTACCAATTTTCTAATTTCGATCGGTAATGCGATTACACCAGGTAAGGGTTTTCGCAGTGGGCCATTTACAAATGAGGCCGAACTTAGAGACTTAGTAGACCAAGCCCACGAGCGTGGGCTAGTTGAATCCGATGAACACGAGATGATCCACTCTGTTTTTGAACTAGGAGACACGCTAGTGCGCGAGTTGATGGTGCACCGAACAGATATGGTCTGGATCGAGCGCGATAAATCTTTACGCCAGGCGCTTTCTTTAGCGTTGCGCTCTGGATACTCCCGTATTCCCGTAGCTGGAGAAAATCTCGACAATATTATTGGTATGGCTTATGTAAAGGATTTAGCAAAGCGCGCCCTTGATCACCACGAATCTGAGACCACCGAAAAAGTTGAACAACATATGCGCCCTGCTGTATTTGTCCCTGAGATTAAGATTGCCGCTGAGTTATTAAAGGAGATGCAGCGCGATCAAATCCACCTAGCCATTGTGGTTGATGAGTATGGTGGAACCGCTGGAATCATTACTATTGAAGATATTATCGAAGAGATCGTCGGTGAAATTGCTGATGAATTTGATGATGGAATTGAAGCTTTTACCTGGCTAACTGAAGATAAGGCTCGCGCGAAAGCAACCTTACATATTGAAGATTTAGCAGATGAGTTGAAGATCGAGATTGATAAGGCGAACTTTGAAGATGTCGACACTATTGGTGGATTAATGGCTCAGAAACTTGGCCGCGTACCAATAGCCGGAAGCACTATTTCTATCTCGGGTTGGGCAATTACCTCCGAGCGCCCAATCGGTCGACGACGTAAAATAAGTAGTGTGATTATCGAGCGGTTAAAAGATGAGACTTTAGAAGATCATGAATAATTTATTCGCAAATCCTGAAGATCAAAAGTTGGCAACTCTGGCAGCTGCAACGCTAGCGCGCACCGGCGCAAAGCAAGCTGCTGCGTTGCGAGATACAACTGGGCGAACATATGTTGCGATTAATATTGATACGCCAACGCTTACGCTAGATGCAGTGCAAGCGGTCTTTACCGTTGCTGCCGCATCGCAAATCGCTGGGGTCGAAGGCGTAGTCATCGCTGGTGATAAAAGTGCAATGACGGCAGTTATTACAGATAATTCTCCACAGGCTCTTATCTTTCATATCGATGCAAACGGGAGCGTTACTAGGGCGTAAGATAGCCCAATGCGTATCGTTCGATTCTCTCCAGGTCCAGAATCTGACCTTGGTACGGATCCGCTCTTTGGAGTTCTAGAAGACGATAATTTAATTACGGTGATTTCGGGAGATCCGATTTATCACGGCGTAACTAAGACGGCTGCAAAAGTAGAGCTAGGTAAGGTGCGCTTACTGGCACCAGTAATTCCCCGCAGCAAGATTGTTGCGGTAGGCAAAAATTATGCCGACCACGCAAAAGAGATGGGTTCTGCTGTTCCGAAAGAGCCGATTATCTTTTTTAAGCCAAATACATCTGTCATTGGCCCAGGTGACACAATTGTTTGGCCAGCGATGGCTCCGACCATTGATTACGAAGTCGAATTAGCTGTTGTAATCGGGCGCTTATGTAAAGATGTTCCGAGGGAGAGAGTAAACGAAGTAATCTTTGGTTACACCTTGGCAAATGATGTAACTTGCCGTGAACTTCAAAAGAGTGATGGCCAATGGACCCGCGCCAAAGGTTTTGATACTTTCTGTCCCCTTGGCCCTTGGATCGAAACAGATTTCATTCCTGGCACACAGCGGATCTTCTCAAAAGTAAATGATGAGTTGCGCCAAGATGCAACGCTAGATCAGATGATCTTTAATGTTCCGGATATCATCGTCTTTATCTCACAAGTAATGACTTTATTACCAGGTGATGTAATCATCACCGGTACTCCAGCAGGAATAGGACCTCTGATTGCGCGAGGTAGCGTGGTTGTAGGAATTGAAGGTCTTGGTCAATTAACAAATAAGGTGAGTGCAAAGCCGTGAGTGAGAAAAAAGTAAAGGTACGTTTTGCGCCATCTCCGACTGGTGACCTGCACGTTGGAAATATCCGCACCGCCTTGTTTGACTGGGCATATGCTCGTCATACAGGCGGAACATTTCTATTCCGCATTGAAGATACCGACACAACGCGCGTAACCGATGAATATATCCAAGCGGCAATCGATACTTTGAAATGGCTTGGGTTAAATTGGGATGAAGGCCCAGAAGTTGGTGGCGAAAACGGTCCTTATCTGCAATCGCAGCGTTTAGATATTTATGCGGATTGGGCGCAAAAGTTTCTAAATCAGAAAGATGCCTATCACTGCTATTGCTCACCAGATGAGTTGGAAGCGGTTCGCGAAGCGCAACGCGCAGCAAATGTGGCACCTGGATATAACGGCCACTGCCGTGAATTAACTGCTGATCAGATCGCAGCGTATAAAGCGCAGGGACGTGAGGCAGTTGTGCGAATGCGCATGCCAGATGGCAGCACCACTTTCACCGATGAAATTCGCGGTGATGTCACTTTTGATCATAAATTTGTCCCTGATTTTGTCTTAGTGCGCGCTGATGGGTCACCGTTGTACACCTTGGCAGTTGCTGTTGATGATATTTTGATGAAGGTAACGCACGTTCTGCGCGGAGAAGATCTACTTTCATCTACTCCACGTCAGATTCGGGTTTATCAGGCGATGGGCGTTGCGCCAGCAGATTATCCAGTCTTTGCCCACCTGCCCTTTGTGATGGGCCAAGATAATGCCAAACTTTCTAAGCGTAATGGTGAGGTTTCAATCGCCTGGTATCGCGAACAAGGATATCTACCTGAAGCGATCTGTAATTACTTAGCGCTCCTTGGCTGGTCACCCGGTGATGATCGCGAGAATGTCACAATGGCCGAACTCTGCGAGCTCTTTACCGTAGATAAAGTTCATTCATCACCTGCGCGCTTTGATATGAAGAAGTTGGAAGCAATTAACGGCGATAAGATTCGCGCGCTGACTTTAGATGAATTTCTAAAGTGGTCGCTTCCATTCTTAACAAAATCGGGAGTGATAACCGGAAGCGATACCGAGATCGCGCTAGTCAAGCAAGCCTTGCCACTTATTCAAGAGCGTATCGTTAAGCTCGATGAAGTACCGGCAATGTTAGGTTTTCTCTTTGTAAAGAACTTTAAAGTTGAAGAAGGATCACTTTCTAAGGTGACCGATAGCGCTTCTAAAGATGTTTTAAAGCGCGCGCTTGCTGAGTTAACTCCGCTTTCAACTTGGAGCCACGAAAGTATTGAAGCCGCCCTTCGCGCATCTCTTATTGAAGAGATGGGGCTTAAGCCACGTATTGCATTTGGCGCAGTGCGAATTGCAACGACGGGAAGCACTATTTCTCCGCCGCTCTTTGAATCTATGGAGTTGCTCGGTAAAGAAGCCTGTCTAGCCCGAATTTCCGCGGCGATAGACCTATAAATCTTCTTTAAAAATTGCGGTATTCTTGCCCCTGTTCTAATGGGGTATGGGGTAATTGGCAGCCCTGCTGATTCTGGTTCAGTAAGTCTAGGTTCGAGTCCTGGTACCCCAGCGCAGTACCCTAAGAATCGCAGAAGAAATGCAAGGCACCACAGCAGTAAATGAATGTACTAGGGCCCCGTCGTCTAGCGGCCTAGGACTCTGGCTTCTCAAGTCAGCTACGAGGGTTCGAATCCCTTCGGGGCTACCAGCTGTTACTGCCTAGGCCACCATCGAAGTCGTAAGTACTTCCGGTGGCCCAGGCATTGGCATTAGAGAATAAAAATTCTGCTACGCCAACAACTTCCTCTGCGCTGGCATATCGCGCAAGTGGAGTTGCCGCCTTCCAAGCCGCAACTCCTTCAGGCCAGGCCTGATCAATTCCGGGGCGACCAATTAATCCAAGTCGTAGCCCAAGAACGCGCATCGGTGGATGCGCGCGAGATGCGGAGCGAGTTAAGATATCTAACGCCGCTTTACTAGCACCATAAATCTCGTGACCGGCTCGTGGATTGAGCGCTTCGACTGATGAAATGTTTAACACAACGCTTACTCCAGATTTAGCAGATTGCTCAATGATCTCTTTCGGCGCATCTACATTTATGCGCATCATATGTTCAATTTCGGCGCGAGTGGCAAGTGCTGGATCTAGAATCGATTGATCAGCGGCGTTATTTATTACAAAATCCAATTTGCCCGCTCTAGTTAGCGCTTCCTGAACGAGTAAATTTCCAGATTTAGCAATTGCTAAATCTGCCGTGATCACATGTAAATTGCTGCGCGATGGGATAGTTGCGGTATTAACTTGGGCGCAAACTGTGGCACCTAGCTCTAAAAATCGTGCTACATAGGCCTGCCCGATATATCCCGATGCACCTGTAATCAAAATGCTCTTGCCAGAAAAGCTCATTTCAGTGGTTCCAGCGCCTTTACGCGTTGATTGACGCGGTTGATTAACTCAGTTAAATCAACCTTGGCACTAACGCGATTTTCTACGACTTTCTCACCAGCCACCCAGACATCGGTGACATCACCGCGACCTGCTGCAAAGACCAAAAGCGCATTTACATCGTGCACTGGAGTTAAATGCGCTGCGTGTAGATCAAGTGAGATTAGATCTGCTTCTTTACCGATTTCGATACTGCCGATTCGATCATCCAGACCTACGGCCTTAGCGGCTTCGATAGTTGCGGCGCGCACAATCGCAGTTAGATCAACATCAGCGGGGGATTGGCGCAGCGCCACAACGTGCGCTGCCATTCGCATTACCGAGAACATATCTAGGTCATTAGATGAAGAACAAGAATCTGTACCAAGGCCGACTGCGATACCTGCTTTTCGCAGATCGTTAAAGCGTGCAAGTCCTGAGCCAAGTTTTAGATTGCTTCCCGGGCAATGTCCGACAGATGTTCCCTTGCTGGCTGCGATCGCCATATCTGAATCCGATAAGTGAACGCCGTGTCCGAAGATAGTCGGCACATCTAAAATTCCAGTATCTCGGCAGACTTCGGTGGGGGATTTGGAATATCTCGATTGCACATCAGCATTTTCTGCCTCAGTCTCAGAGACGTGTAAGTGAATTCGAGCCCCTAACTCTTTAGCAATAGCTGCTACTTGCCTTAAATTCTCAGGTGAATCTGTATAAGTTGAATGCGGCATTAAATATGTGGGAATAAAAGGTCCACCAATTTTGGCAAGCTCTGCCGGCCATTGGTGTGCACGCTCTATACGTTGCTCCCACTGCAGACCATCTAACCCTGGAAAATCAAAGAAGATAGGTCCAGCGATATGGCGCAGCCCAACCCTGACCGCTCCACGATGTGTAGCAACTGGATTTAAATACATATCCATTGTTGTGGTTGTTCCAGATAACAGCGCTTCGAGCGCCCCGAGTTCGGTGCCGAGCTCACAAGTGGCTTCATCCATGATCGCGCCTTCTGCAGCCCAGACACGTTCTAAAAATCCTTGCAGATTTACGCCTTCTGCCCAGCCCCGCAACAGTGACATTCCTAAATGGGTATGGCTATTAATTAGCCCGGGTGAGATTAAGCGATTAGCTGCATCATAAATTTCTTTAGCATCCGGTGACTCGGTGCCGATAAATGCAATCTTGCCATCTTTAACTCCGATCGAAGCGCCCTTAAGAATCTCATCGCCCTGATTTGAAGTGACGGCATAGCGCGCATTTTTAATAAGTAAATCGAGCATTAAGCAAAAGCCTTGATCGTTCCATCAATAATTGTTATCACCATTTCGCTCGCTGCTTTTAGGGCAGCGTTGATATCTTCCATAGTTATTGGGCTATCGCTTACACCTGCGGCAGGATTAACAACGAGAGCGATCGCGGCGTAACGCAGCCCAGCCTCTTTTGCCAGCGATACTTCAGGCACGCCAGTCATCCCAACGACCGTTGCGCCTGCAAGGCGGGCTAAGCGAATCTCCGCTGGAGTTTCAAAGCGCGGTCCGTTAAAGCCGGCATATATCCCACCCATGTTTAGCGTGATGCCAGCCTTAGCCGCTGAATTAGACATGGCCGCTTTAACTTCAGCGTCATAGAGATGAGACATATCAATATGTTGCACTCCACCAGGTTGTACCCCATCGAAGAAAGTATCAGCGCGACCGTGGGTAAAATCTACAAAATCATCTAGCAGTTGTAGCGAACCAGCAGGCAACTTTGGATCTATACCGCCAACCACGTTGACTGCAATTACAAAATCCACACCGGCGCTCTTTAGCGCTGTGATATTTGCGCGGTAATTAACTGCGCTAGGTGGGAGGCTATGGTCCACACCGTGGCGAGTAAGAAAAGCGATATCGACGCCGTGCCACTTTCCTGAAGTAATAAGCGCTTTGCCGTAAACAGTATCGACTTCTTGCGGAGTCGATCCTTTTAGCGCCGGTAAATTATAAAATCCAGTACCTGCAATGATGCCAATCTTCATGCAGTTAACTTACTTATCTAGACCGGCCATAAGGCGGCCAAGGTAGTCGCGATCTGCACCTTTGGAGTCAACAACTGCGACAATTTTTCCGCCAGACATAACAGCGATTCGATCAGAGAGCGAGATAATCTCATCTAATTCTGCAGAAACCAAGAGAACGCCAGCACCCTTGTCACGCGCTGCAATTAGCTGTTTATGGATGAACTCAATAGATCCGACATCAACGCCGCGGGTTGGCTGAGCCGCGACTAGTACTTGCAATTCTTGACTGAGTTCACGAGCAATCACTACTTTCTGTTTGTTACCACCCGATAGCGATGATGCAAGCGCAGCGGGTGAGGTAGTACGGATATCAAACTTTTTTACAAGAAGATCAGCATTTTTGCGGATCTCGCCCATATTTCTAAACCAACCTTTGGCAAAAGGCTCCTGATCAAATTGGTTGAGAATTAAATTATCTGAAATTGAATATGAAGAGACCAAGCCATGCTTTTCGCGATCTTCAGGAATATGGGATACACCAGCCTCGTGCACGGCGTGCGGGTGCATATCTTTTGTTGCTATACCGCTAACAATTACTTCACCCTTGGCCCGCATACGCATACCGCAAATTGCTTCAACTAGCTCTCGTTGACCATTTCCCTCAACACCTGCGATACCAAAGATCTCTCCGGATCTAACCTCGAGGTCAACGCCCTTTACCGCCAGCAATTTTCTATCATCAAAAACTTCTAAACCCTTAACACTTAACACCGCTTTACCTGGGCTGGCTACACCCTTATCTACCTCTAAAACAACGCTTCTGCCAACCATCATCTGTGCCAGGCCAGCCTCATTACTCTCTTTTGGAGTCGTCGTGCCAACTACTTTGCCATCACGTAAGACAACTACTCGATCAGCAAGGGCCATAACTTCACGAAGTTTGTGCGTAATAACAATTACTCCAACGCCCAAGCGCGCTAGGTTCTTGATTACAAGGATTAACTCATCAGTTTCTTGTGGAGTCAAAACCGCTGTTGGTTCATCAAAAATTAGCAGCCGTACATCTTTACTTAGCGCTTTTAGGATCTCAACCCTCTGTTGGGTGCCAACGGGAAGATCCTCAATATTCGCAGTTGGATCAACTTCTAGCCCAAACTTTTCTGACAAGTCACGGACCTTTTGCTCTGCCTTCTTTATATTTATAAATGGTCCATCTCTGGTTTCATCTCCCAAAATGATATTATCGGTAACGCTCATCACTGGGACCAATTTAAAGTGCTGGTGCACCATTCCTACACCACTTGCAATTACACCTGCCGTATCTCCAGGAGCCATTTTTTTGCCA
>JAQCAO010000028.1 GCA_027731885.1 Actinomycetota bacterium
GCTGATAATCCGGATTCCGGTGATCACAAATATATAGGGGACCATTGTTCCGAAGATAATTACATAGGCGAGCAAGACCCAACCAGGTGCGCTGTATTCTGCAAAACGTCCCTGCAAATTAATATCCGCAGAAAAAATTTCTACTGGAAAGCTCCAGATCGGGAGAAATATTGACCAGAAGAAACCTGCGACTCCTAAACCCCAGACGACTGTCGCTTGAGCGCTGCGCTTACCGTTCTGCGATTCACTAATTAAGAAGTAGAGAGCTAACGCAATTGCAGCGCCAACTGCTGCCAGAACCCCAATTAGATCGAAGGCAAAGCCTTGCCACGCTTTTGCCACCAGAATTAATCCGATTAGGGAGAGCGCAATTGCCGTCCACATATCTCGCGCAACTAAACCTTTACGCACAAATTTAATCCAGATAACGATCCAGATCGGCGCAGTAAATTCTAGGATTAAGACCAAACTAAGTGGAACGCCACGTGAAATACCTACGAAATACCCCAGCTGCACCATGGCAAAGCCAACAACCCCGTAGACAATTAGGGTGGGGATTTCGCGGCGCTTCGCCTTTAAGGAATTGCGGTCTTGAATAAAGCTTATTAAAAAGAGAAGAAAGAAAGCGCCAAGTGCGCGAATTTGAGCGAGGCGAAAAGTTGTCATATGGTCGAGGACCAAGGTGACGATCACTCCATTTAGGGAGAAGAAGAGCGCGCCTAAAACAATATATAACTCACCGCGGTGCTTTTTAAGCATTGGCCGAGCCTATATGAAGTTAAACCAATCTAGTAATTAATGGCTAAAAAGCGCTCTCCGAGATATCCATAATCGCGCTATCAGTTGCTTCGACAATCTTACGATCGGCGGTGATATGCGGCAGGTAATTTGTCACAAAGAACTTTGCTGATGCAATTTTACCTGTATAGAAATCTTTATCCTTAGCCGATGCGTTTTCGATAAGACCGGCAGCGATATCTGCCTGGCGCAATAACAACCAAGTTGTGATTATGTCGCCGACCGCCATCAATACCCGAGAGGTATTTAAACCAACCTTGTAAATTTCTGGGGCAGATTCTTGCGATGCCTTTGCGTGGCCAACAAGAACGCCAACCATGCCATTTAAATCACCGAGAGCTTTTAGCAGCGCTTGCTTTTCAGCAGCGTGTGCGCCACCAGATTCAGCGAAAGTTTGAATCTCTTTTCCGAGTAAGCCAAGTGCTTTTCCACCATCTTTAACAACTTTGCGGAAGAAGAAATCTAAACCCTGAATCGCAGTTGTACCTTCATACAAAGTATCGATCTTGGCATCGCGAACATATTGTTCAAGTGGCCAATCTTGGGTAAATCCTGCTCCACCAAATGTTTGTAGAGATTCGGTACCAAGCAAAGTCCAAGACTTTTCGGATCCGTAACCCTTTACAACTGGCAGCAGCAGATCATTTAGCGCTTCCATTGATTTGGCTTTTTCGTGATCCCCGGCAGCGAGCGCTAGCTCGATTTGATCCTGAATTGAGGCGGTGTAGAGAACCAGCGCGCGCATTCCTTCAGAGTAAGACTTTTGCACCATTAAAGAACGACGCACATCTGGGTGATGAATAATTGTTACGCGCGGGCTGGCTTTATCGTTCATCACCTTCATATCCCCGCCTTGTACGCGCACCTTTGCGTAGGCAAGTGCTTGTTGGTATCCAGCAGATAGCGTTGCAATAGCTTTGGTACCGACCATCATGCGCGCAAATTCAATAACTTTAAACATTTGCGCAATACCTTCGTGAACCTCACCAAGCAAGTAGCCAACAGCTGGTTCTTTCTCGCCTAGGTTTACTTCGCAAGTAGCCGAAACATTAAGCCCCATCTTGTTTTCTAGCGATGTTACATAAACGCCATTGCGCTTACCGAGTTCACCAGTCTTTAGATCAAACATAAACTTAGGAATTAAAAATAGTGAAAGTCCTTTTGTGCCAGGTCCCCCGCCTTCACGACGAGCAAGCACAAAGTGCATTACATTCTCATAGAAATCAGCATCGCCAGAAGTGATGTATCGCTTGGTTCCGGTGATATGCCAAGTGCCATCTGGTTGTTGCACAGCTTTGCTGCGTCCGGCTCCAACGTCAGAACCAGCATCTGGTTCAGTCAATTGCATGGTTGCGCCCCAGTGGCGATCGACCATTAGTTTGGCCATCTGCTTTTGATCTTCAGTACCTAATACATAAGCAACCTGTGCAAAGGCGTAACCAGATGCATAGATATGAATCGCAGGGTTTGAACCGAGCACCATCTCTGCAATCGCCCAGCGCACAGTGGCAGGAACTTTTGTTCCACCTAAATCAACTGGCGCATCAAGGCGCCACCATTCGCCATCAACATATGCCTTGTAAGATTTCTTAAAACTTTCTGGAAGTGTGACATTTCCAGTCTCTTTATTGAGAATTGCCCCAACTCGATCGCCTTCAACAAAAGATTCGGCAAGATCATTTTCGGTAAGGCGCTTCATCTCTTCCAACATGCCCATCGAAGTTTCGCGATCGAGCTCGCTAAAGATAGAAGTTCCCAAGACCTTTTCTGTGCCGAGCAGGTCAAAGAGGCAGAATTCGATATCGCGCAGGTTGGCGTTGTAATGGCTCATAGGCAAATAATGCTACCCACCAGTAACTTATGCAAGCCAAAAGTCAGTCTTTTCACGGCGGTCATATAGGCTCACGCCGTGCTACTCAGTGATCGCGATATCCGCGCAGAAATTACCGCCGGCCGCGTAGCCGTGGAACCATTTGAAGAGGCGATGATCCAACCCTCATCAGTTGATGTCCGACTAGATAAATTCTTTCGCGTCTTCGAAAACCATAAGTACTCGGTCATTGATCCATCGATCGAGCAATCTGAGCTGACCCGAGAGGTCGTCTCCGAAGATGGCGAGGCATTTATCTTGCATCCCGGCGAATTTGTTCTTGCCAGCACCTACGAAATTATTACCTTGCCAGATGATATTGCCGGTCGCCTCGAAGGAAAATCTTCACTTGGCCGCCTTGGGCTTTTAACTCACTCAACGGCTGGTTTTATCGATCCTGGATTTTCAGGCCACATCACTCTTGAGCTATCTAACGTCGCGAATTTGCCAGTTAAATTGTTTCCGGGGATGAAGATCGGTCAACTCTGCCTGATCAAACTATCTTCCCCTGCCGAACATCCTTACGGCTCTGCGATTTATGCATCGCGTTATCAGGGGCAGCGTGGACCAACCCCCAGCCGCTCCTTCATGAATTTCCACCAGAGTAGGATTAAGTAAAGAGCAAGGGAATACAACCTTTGCTTAAGGGGTTGAAATAATTATGGAAATCATCATCGCGCTCGCCGTTGTCGCCTTACTCGTACTTTTCTTTATCGCTCAATACAACCGGTTGATTCGCTTAAATATCGCAGTAGATGAATCTTTTGCGCAGATTGAAGTGCAGTTAAAGCGCCGCTCTGATTTAATCCCAAATTTAGTTGAAACCGTTAAAGGTTACGCTCAGCACGAACAAAGCACCTTTGATGCAGTTGTCACAGCTCGCGCAAAGGCGACCACCGCTTCAGGCGTTGCCGATGTTGCCGCCGCCGATGGAATGTTGACTCAGGCTCTTCGCGGATTACTTGCTGTAGCCGAGGCCTATCCAGATCTAAAGGCATCATCAAACTTTCTATCACTTCAAGAAGAGCTTTCAACAACTGAAAATAAAGTCGCCTTTGCGCGCCAGTTCTACAACGATAATGTCCGCAATTTAAACACCGCTGTGAAAAGTATCCCAACCAACTTTTTTGCAGGCTTTGCCAAGGTGACAGAGCGCGAATTTTACGAAGTTGAGGATCCACAAGAGCGTAATGTTCCAAAGGTCGCTTTCTAACAAGTAATGGCGACTAACGACTTTCGCGCTCAGCAAAGTGCAAATAAAGGTAAGACATATTTCTTACTTGCCTCAATGGGTTTACTTACCGGACTTGTTGCATATGCCGCACTGACTTACTTTGGCGCTGGCACATCAACTTTCATGGTGCCACTTGCCGTAGGCATCTCATTAATCGGTGTCTGGGGCTCTTATTACGGCTCAGATAAATTAGTTTTAAAGATGACTGGCGCAAAGTTAATACAGCGCGAAGATAACCCAGAACTCTTTAATGTGATTGAAGAAGTAGTAATTGCCAGCGGTCTGCCGATGCCACAGGTTGCAATTGTTGTAGATAGTGCTCCAAATGCCTTTGCTACTGGGCGCGACCCAGAACATGCACTGATTGCATTTACTACTCGCATCCTAGAAGTTATGGACCGCGATGAATTACAAGGTGTAATCGCTCACGAACTCTCGCACGTCGCAAATAGAGATACTTTAGTTTCAGCTGTTGCAGCAACAACTGCGGGGGCAATTGCGATCTTAAGTGATTTCTTAATGCGCATGATGTGGTTTGGCGGCGGTCGTCGTGATCGCGACAGCAATGCAAATCCAGTGCTGCTGATCGTTTCACTCTTTGTTTTAATCCTGGCACCAATTGCCGCAACTTTATTAAGAAGTGCGATTTCTCGCCGCCGCGAATCACTTGCTGATGCAACAGCCGTTTCATTTACTCGCAATCCAGCAGGGCTACGTAAAGCGTTAGAAGTTTTAGCTGCTGATTCAACGGTTGTTCATCAAAAATCAAATGCAGTTGCACACATCTGGATCGAATCACCACTGGATGGTAAGGCTGTCTCAAAGATGTTCTCTACCCACCCACCGATCCAAGAGCGCATCGCAACTTTGCGCGCTATGGAATCGCTCAGCAATTAAGAGTTAAGCAGATACCGGAAAGAAGAGCGTGAAAGCGGCGCCTTTGCCAATCTCTGATTCCACGCTTACTTGCCCTGCGTGAGCGCGCATAACTGCATCTACGATTGATAGACCAAGGCCGGTTCCTTCACCATCTGTTCGCACTCGCGAACTATCGGCGCGATAGAAACGTTCAAAGATTCGCTCTTGATCTCTTCGCGATAAGCCAGGTCCATTATCTGCAACACGAATTCGCACACCATCATCACTTTGAGTTACTGATACATCAATCGCTGTTCCTGCCGGAGTATGTGTGCGGGCATTTGCGAGCAAATTAGCAACTACTTGATGGATCCGATCGTTATCACCTAGAGCATAAATTTCTTCGTCGAAGTGGTTGAAAGCCACTGGATGGCTAGGACCGGCGGCACGAGCAGATTCAACTGCATCTAAAACTAGCTTACTTAAATTAACTGGCTCTGACTTCATTTGGCGAGATTGATCAAGACGAGCTAGCAACAGTAAATCTTCAACGAGCGAACCCATACGCTTTGATTCGTTCTCTATCCGTCCGATTAGCTCTTTAGTCTTCTCCTCACCAGCAACTGCGCCTTGACGGTGTAATTCAGCAAAGCCGCGTATAGCGGTAATCGGTGTGCGCAGTTCGTGCGATGCATCTGCCACAAATCGACGTAACTTACTCTCGCTTTCCAGACGAGCTGCGAAAGATTCTTCAATTCGACCCAACATTGTATTTAGCGTATTGACGAGTCGGCCGACTTCGGTATTTGGCTTTACATCGGGTAAGCGAGCGGTTAAATCACCTTCGGCGATACGTACCGCTGTTTCTTCAACCGTTGCGAGTGGGCGAAGGCCAACGGTAATGACCTTACGAGATGCGAGTGCAATAAATGAAATCATCACTAAACCAATTAAAATAAAGAGACCTTGTAGGCGTCGCAGAGTTCGATCGATATCTTCAAAAGATTGCGCAACTACTACAGTTCCCAATCCAGAAGGAAGCCGCTGTGCAATTGCACGAAAGTCAGATTGTGGAGTGTCTATAGTGAAGGGGCGATCAGCACGTTCGATTACCTGTTCGGGGGTAATTGCCTGCAAGTAACTGGTTATCTCAGTTCGATTTAAATCACCGCCAATTTGTCCAAGAACAATTCCAGCCGGACCAATTAAAGTAACTGATATTGAGGTCGGTACTCGTTGCAGGGGAACCCGAGCTGCGCGCCTGCCTTGCCCAACCTCTTCATTTTCACGTGCTTCATAAGCAATACCCGCTTCCTCGACACGCTCAAATGAACCCCCAGCTACGTTAGTTAATTCAGAGTCCATCTGCTCTGTTAAGTAAGAGCGCAACAGCGTTTGTGCAGCAACATCTGATGCAATAACGCCCATTGCAGAAAGGAGAACTACGCCGAGTGTTAACCGGTTAAGTAAGCTCCAATTTGAAAATGGGCTGATCATTTACTTTGCGGCGGGCAATCTTAAACGATAACCAACGCCTCGAACGGTATGGATCAATGGCGGATCAAAGGAATCAACTTTTTTACGTAGATAGGATATATATGTTTCAACAATTCCAGCATCGCCCCTGAAGTCATACTGCCAGACGTGGTCTAAAATTTGAGATTTCGAAACCACACGATCTGCGTTTATTAAGAGATAACGCAGCAACTGAAATTCAGTTGGGGACAATTCCAATAGATGCCCCGCCCTATGTACCTCGTGAGTGGCTTCATTCAACTCTAGATCGGCGAAGTGAATTTTTTCGTCGTCTATATCTATTTCAACAACTCCGATACGGCGAAGCAGAGCCCGTAAGCGAGCGACCAACTCTTCCAGACTAAATGGCTTAGTCATGTAATCATCGCCGCCAATTGTTAAACCGGCGACCTTATCTTCCATGCCATCTTTTGCAGTTAAAAATAAGACTCCAATATTTAATCCTTCACTGCGCAACTGATGACAGACTTCAAAGCCATCAAGATCCGGCAACATCACATCGAGTACAACTGCGTGTGGTTTAAAATCTTCGGCGACAGTTAGTGCTTCAGAACCAGTCGCTGCTGTGCGAACTTCAAAACCAACAAAGCGCAGGCTGGTAGAAATTAAATCGCTGATGCTCTTCTCATCATCGACTACAAGAATGCGGTGAGAAGTCTTACTTTCAAGGGTGGCCATGGTTTGACAATGCTCCCATGACCTGTGAGAACGCTGAGAATATGGTTAGTTATCGCCCAATAACGCGAATTAGCGCCATTTAGTCGCGAGGCTAAATCCAACCCCAATAAAACAGAAGCCGATAATCATGTTCCAGGCGCCGATATCTGGGATCGGGAAACGAGTCTGGGTCACATAGAAGATTACGATCCAGAAGAGGCCGACCAAGAAATTAGCGACCATCACAGGGGCTAACCAGCGTGGGCTCTCGAGCGGGCCGTGTGGCTCAGTATCGGCGATCAACTCATCGTGAGCGTGCTGTTCTTTGACTTTTTTACGCAATTTCGACTTTGGCATGGCTAAAGGTTACAGGCTAAATCCAATACTGGAAACAGCGATGCCCGCCTCCTGCCAGAATTAGGCCATGGCCCGGATCCTTGTCGTCGATAACTACGACTCCTTTGTCTTTAACTTGGTGCAGTATTTAGGCCAACTCGGAGCCGAGTGCACCGTCAAACGAAATGACGAAGTATCTGCAAGTGAGGCAAGTAGTTATGACGGAGTATTAATCTCTCCCGGACCCGGAACCCCTGAAGCCGCTGGCGTGAGTATTGAGATGATCAAGTACTGCGCAGAAAATCAGATTCCACTCTTTGGCGTTTGTTTAGGCCATCAAGCAATAGGTGTGGCATTTGGTGCAACAGTCTCGCGCGCACCAGAGCTGTTGCACGGAAAGACTTCACAAGTAATTCACGAAGGTAAAGGTGTTCTTATTAATTTACCATCACCATTTACCGCGACTCGCTATCACTCACTCGCTGTTGAACGTGAGACAGTTTCTAGCGAACTTGAAATTACAGGAGAAACTGAATCTGGAGTTGTGATGTCACTGCGTCACAAAACTTTGCCAATTGAAGGTGTGCAATTCCACCCCGAATCCGTTTTAACTGAACACGGACATCTAATGTTGGCAAACTGGCTGACGCAATGTGGAGATAAAAGCGCGCTCGCTAAATCGGTTGGACTATCTCCAGTTGTTGGTCGTCGCTCTTAAATTACGGAGCTTTATTAATCGTAATTGTTACTGGCTTACCAATAGTTTGCGTGGTACCTGCATCAGGTGCTTGGCGAATTACAACTCCAATTTCTTGTTCCGCATCGTAATCATTGAATTCGCGCACCAAGAACCCTGCTTGAATAAGTAAAGTCTTAGCTTGAATTGCCTCAACTCCAATTAGATCTGGGACTTCAATTTCACCGCTAGCAATTGTTAAAACAACTCCGGAACCTGCAGTAATTTTGGAGCCCGCTTCCGGGGTTACCGTTAAAATAGTTCCTTGGGCTTCGTCAGATGGCGCAGCCTCAGTTCGAGCGATCACTAATCCGACGGCGGCGAGAGCGGACCGCGCATCTATTAGCGACATCCCAACTAAACCATCAGGGACGATCGCATCTCCTGGACCATCCGAGATAGTCAGCGTTATGGCAGAGCCCTTTGTTACTTGGGTTGTAGCCAGTGGAATCTGCCTAGCCACCCGATCCCTTGGAATTCGTGGATCAGGGGCGCGTTGAATTGTGATTGTGTACTCAGGCAGCAATGCGCGCGCTTCGGATTCCGTTAAACCAACGACATTCGGAAGTTCATTACCAAGCGAGGGAGTAGAGCCACCATTTAGAGAAAGACCAACAATTGCGGCAATTCCAGTCGCAATAATTGCGATGCCAGAAATGATTGCAGTTCGGCGACTAACCAAAGGTGCGCGTGCAATTTTGGTAGAGATATTTTGCCCAGCGCGAATTTTATTTATATCTTCCAACATCGCGTTTGCAGAAATGTAACGATCTTCCGGTTTTTTGGCGAGAGCAACCGTCAATAAAACTTCTACGCTCTCCGGCAACTCTGGCTGTAATTGTCGAGCGGGGGTTAATACGCCAGATACATGCTGATACGCGATGGATACCGGCGTCTCACCGGTGTATGGAGGACGCCCAGTTAAGAGCTCAAATAATAAACAACCAGTTGAGTAAATATCTGTTGGAGCATCTGCGATTTCACCGAGGGCTTGTTCTGGAGATAAATACTGCGCAGTCCCAACGACATTCCAAGTACTAGTTAAAGTCGCACCTAAATCATCCATAGCCCGCGCGATTCCAAAATCCATCACCTTAACGTCGCCCTTATCGGTGATCATCACATTTGCCGGTTTTATATCGCGGTGAACAATTCCACGCTGATGCGAATAATCAAGCGCGGCGAGAATTCCTGCGCCAATTTCAAGGGCGCGATCAAGCGGCAATCGATCACCATCGTGGATTAATTCGCGCAGAGTATGACCAGAGACGAGTTCCATAACTATGTATGGCGCTGGCTCTTCACCGGAATCGTAAACCGCAACAATTCCAGGGTGATTTAGACCAGCTGCAGCTTTAGCTTCTTTTCTAAAGCGCGCGACGAAAGTAGAGTCTTTAGCTAAATCACTCCGCAAGATTTTTACCGCAACTTGCCGCGATAAACGCTGGTCCTGAGCGATATATACATCGGCCATGCCACCAGTGCCGATCATTGCACCCAGTTGGTAGCGGCTACCTAAAACTTTACTGATCACGCCTTAGCCGCCCCCAACTTTTCAACGCTGCAAGCATCGGAGTCAACGATATCTGCCAGAATTATGGTGACGTTATCAGGTGCGCCATTTATATAAGTTGCTTCGATCAAAGCATCAACAGCGGTTGCCAAGTCCTTACCTTTAATCAAAGATTTAATTTCCTTATCGCTTAAAACCCCAGTTAATCCATCACTACATATTAAGTAGCGATCCTTAATTTTACCTTGGAAGACAAGAAGTGATGGCTCGAGAGTTCCTTCGCCCATCAAAGCTTGGGTCAACATTGATCGCTGTGGGTGGATCTGGGCATCAACTTCAGAGATAATCCCTTTATTTAGTAGCTCTTGCAGAACAGTGTGATCGGCGCTCAACTGTTCTAAATCATTGCCGCGCAATCGATAAGCTCGCGAATCTCCAATATGCAGTAAAGAAATCTCTGCGTTGTTGATAAATAGCGCAGTCAGCGTTGTTCCCATGCCAGCTAATTGCGGTTCATCTAAAGTGACTGCGTGAATTTGACTATCTATGGTATGAAGCGAGTTAAGGAACAAATCGCTTGCTGATTCGCTATCAATATCTAGATTAATAAAAGTTGGCGCAATCTCCGAGAGCGTATTTATAGCAACCGATGATGCAAACTCACCGCCGGCGTGACCTCCCATGCCATCTGCGACAGCAATAAGTTGTGAACCTACGAGAGCTGAATCTTCGTTGCCATTTCGGACCAGACCGACAGCAGATCGCGCTGCGCATTGGAAGTAAAGCCGGCTCATACCGCTTAGCCTAATGGTGTTAATCTCAAACTATGAAAATCTACGCTCATCGCGGGGCATCTTATGACTATCCAGAGATGACGATGGCAGCTTTTGAAGAGGCGGTTAAACAAGGTGCCGATGGAGTTGAGTGTGATCTGCGATTAAGTAAAGATGGAGTGGCAGTTCTGTGGCATGACACAGATTTACATCGCATAAAATAATCTGGTGTTGAAGTCACAGTAATCTCATTACCGATCGCCCCGGCTTTGTGCGGGAAATCTTGCGTAGTATTTAGCGATAAATTTAATTCGGGGTCAGCACCCTCTTATAAGCAGGTATCCTTAATCAGTGAGCGCATCAGAAAGCCATAGATTTGCCTACTTAGGTCCAGTAGGGACTTTTACTGAGGCTGCGCTAAAAAAGATAACTTGCGACACAGATGTACTAATACCTTTTGCAAATGTAACTGCGGCGCTAAACGCGGTTCGCACGGGAGATGCGCAATATGCGCTTGTACCAATTGAAAACTCGGTAGAAGGAGTAGTAGCGCGCACACTAGATGAGCTGGCAACGGGAGATCCACTGACGATTTCCGCAGAAGTCACCCTTCCAGTTTCATTTGCTCTTATGGCAAAACCTGGCACCACTAACTTCGCTCGAATCGGCACACACCCACATGCAGAATCGCAATGCCGTGCATACATTGCCAAGAACTATCCGCACGCAGAAATTGTTCCGACTAACTCCACATCTGCAGCAGCCGAACTAGTAAGCAAGGGCGAGTTAGATGCGGCGATTGCATCTAGTGTTGCAGCATCTCATTTTGGTTTAGCGCTAATCGCTGAAGATATTGGTGATAACACTGGAGCTGTTACTCGCTTTATTTGTGCCCAAAAACCCGGTTGGGTTCCTGATGCCACCGGTAATGACCGCACCTCAATTGCGGTATTTATTGGTATAGACCATGCGGGAGCCTTGCTGGAAATTTTGCAAGTCTTTGCCAAAAATAACGTTAACCTGACATTTATTCAGAGTCGTCCCACTGGTCGCGAATTAGGTCACTACCATTTCATCATTGATGTTGAAGGCCACATTAACGATTCGTCAGTCGGCGAGAGCATTGCAGAGTTACGTGAGATATGTGATGACATCCGGTTCTTAGGTTCTTATCCAAGAGAGGCGCAATAACAATGATCGATATCAAATTCTTGCGCGAAAATCCAGATCTCGTCCGCGCTTCCCAAAAAGGTCGCGGTGAAGACCCTGGGATCGTCGATCAAGTAATAGCAATTGACGATATTCGCCGCGCAGCGATCACCGAATTTGAAACGCTACGTGCCCAGCAGAACGCCCTCTCAAAGTTAGTTGGCGCTGCAAAAGGCGATGAAAAGATGGCTTTACTTGAAAACTCCAAATCCCTTGCTGAAAGCGTTAAAGTTGCAGATGCAAAGCGTGCAGAAGTTGAAGCGCAAGCAGATGCACTCGTAATGCAACTTTCAAATCTCTTAGATCCCGAAGCTCCAATTGGTGGAGAAGCCGACTTTGTAATAATTGAAAATGTAGGAACGCCTCGCGATTTTACTAAAGATGGATTTGAAGCCAAAGATCACGTTGAACTCGGCAAGTTACTTGGTGCAATTGATACTGAGCGCGGTGCAAAAGTTTCTGGATCCCGTTCATATTATTTAACCGGCGTAGGTGCGATGTTGGAATTTGCTCTAGTTAACTACGCGATTCAAAGCGCGCTAAAAGCGGGATTTACCCCAGTGATCCCACCAGTTCTGGTCAAGCCAGCAGCAATGGAAGGCACTGGCTTTCTAGGACAGGCCGCCGAGAATGTTTATCATTTAGAGAAAGATGGCTACTACTTAGTCGGAACAAGCGAAGTCCCGCTTGCTGCTTATCACATGGATGAAGTCCTCCCTGCAGAAAATCTTCCACTTCGTTATGCCGGGTATTCATCATGTTTTCGTCGCGAAGCAGGAAGTTATGGCAAAGATACGCGTGGCATTATTCGCGTCCACCAATTTGATAAAGTTGAAATGTTCTCTTTCTGCAAGCCCGAAGAAGCAAAAGCAGAGCATGCGCACCTCTTGCAATGGGAGAAAGATTTTCTTAACGCAATGGAGATTCCATTCCGAGTCATTGATGTGGCATCTGGGGATTTAGGATCAAGTGCAACCCGCAAATTTGATATTGAGGCTTGGATTCCTACACAAAGCGCATACCGAGAAGTGACAAGTACTTCTAATTGCACTGAATTCCAAGCCCGTCGCTTAAATATTAGATATAAAGATGGCGACGGAACCAAGGCGGTTGCGACTTTAAATGGCACTTTAGTAGCGATTCCTCGCATGATTGTGGCGATTTTTGAGAATCATCAAAATTCTGATGGAACAGTAAATGTGCCAGCGGCGCTTCAACCATTCCTCGGGATGAAGAGATTTGAGCTTGTGTGAGTGATCGCCGCCCCAAATTAATTGCAACAGATTTAGATGGCACCATCGTTCCTCACAATGGCGCAATTTCACGCCGCACCATAGCTGCCTTTACCAAAGCCCGCGATCTTGGCGTAGAAATTTTCTTCGTCACCGGGCGGCCACCGCGCTGGATGGGAGATATACGTGAAGCATTTGATTTTGGAAGTGCAATTTGTTGCAACGGTGGAGTTATCTACGACCTGCACAACGATAAAGTTCTAGAACAGTGGATGATTCAACCCGCTGAATTGCAGAGAGCAGTTGATGTTTTGCGCGAAACAATTCCAAATGTCTCATTCGCTGTTGAATCTAACGAGCACTTCCATCGCGAGAAGGCTTACATCCCACGTTGGGATATCGGAATGGATGATGTTGGTGTAGAAACAATTAATACAGTAACAAATCGCCCAGCGCTAAAATTGCTAGCGCGACTTTCGCAAGAAGAAATTTCTGCTGATGAAATGTTGGCGCTAGCCACCCCAGTACTGCAGGGATTCGTAAATGTCACACACTCTGCGAGTAATGATTCACTTCTTGAAATCTCTGCGCTAGGTGTTTCTAAAGG
>JAQCAO010000029.1 GCA_027731885.1 Actinomycetota bacterium
TATCGGCAGAAACTTTGGAGCGTTGTTCAGAACCGACCAAGCGCTATGTATTTTCCAAAAGGAGAGGGTTTAGCTGAGGTCCAAGTTCGCGCGATGCGTTCTTTGCACTCCGCCGCTGCTGAAGGCGGTCTCCAAGTTCTGGTGAGCCACGGTGATGTAATTAAGAGTTTAGTCGCGGCGGTTCTCGGCACCCATCTTGATAATTTTCAGAAGATTGTGATCGATCCCGCATCGGTTACCGTTCTTGACTATGACGGCAAAGATTTTCGTATCTTGGCGTTAAATAGTACGTCAAAGCCAATTGCGGAACTCGCCCAAGTGAGTTCGAAGAAGCGCAGTGCAAGGGCGCTACTCGGTGGCGGATCAGGAAAGACCAGCAAGTAATGTCACCGCGAATCTTCCTCTTTGATCCAGTAGAACGATTTGTTGTCGGCACCGTTGGCGCGCCAGGGGAGCGGACCTTCTTTATACAAGCAAGAACCGGAACGAGGTTGGTATCTGTTGCCCTTGAGAAGGCGCAGGTAGCGGCGATCGCGGATCGTGTTCTGCAGATTCTGCGTGAGATTCGTTTAAGCGAGCCGCTATCGACCTTTGAGAAAGTTGGGATAGATGATAAACCGCTGGAGACTCCAATAGATGAAGAGTTTCGGGTAGGCGTGATTGGTTTAGCTTATGTTTCGGATCGAAGGATGATCGAAATAGATTTGCAGGCAATTGCAGATTCAGAAAACCCAGATGATGAACTACTGGCGATTGAAAGCGCTGCAGAGCAAGATATTTTAAGAGTTATTATCTCGCTGGGCTATGCCGAGAGCTTTGCGAAGCGAGCCAATACAGTAGTCGCAGCAGGACGCGCCCCCTGCCCATTTTGTGGAGGCCCAATCGATCCCAACGGTCACCTCTGTCCACGTGCTAATGGATATCGCCGCTAAATATGGGCGGAATCGATAGAGAGCAGATCGAACGAGATTTGATCGACTTAAACAATGGCGTTCTCACTGTTACTGGTCGCTTAGTCGATGCATCAAATGCGACTTTATATGCCCTGTGTAGCGTAAAGAGTTTAGGAGCGGAGCGAGAATTTCCTTGTATCTACAAGCCGATCGCTGGCGAAAGACCTTTATGGGATTTCCCAGATGGTTCATTAGCAAATCGCGAGTATTTAACATTTCTAGTTAGCCACTGGTTAGAGTTAAACCTAGTTCCTCCAACGATTCTTCGCGATGGACCTTTTGGAACCGGAATGGTTCAAAAATGGATCGATATAGATCCGAGCATTGACTTGATGGAGTTTTATCAGAGCGCAGATCCAAAATTGCGATCATTGGCGCTACTTGATGTGATCTGCAATAACACAGACCGAAAGATCGGTCACTTAATTCCTACTGCAGATGGACTTGTTTATGGCTGCGATCACGGAGTTACTTTCCACTCTGACGACAAACTTCGAACCGTTCTCTGGCAATGGGCAGGCACGCCGTTCACCACTGAGGAGATAAAATTATTGTGTGAGGCACGCGAATTCTTTGCGGTTAATAAAGTGGATCTCATCAGCGGCCTTATTGATGCGGAAGAGATTGCTGCAACGATCGCACGTATCGACCGTGCGCTTATTGAGGAAGCATTTCCGCTACCGAACCCGGATTGGCCCGCGGTCCCTTGGCCGCCGTTCTAGGATGGCGCTATGAACTCATGGGCTGAAGTTGCGATTCCTCCCCTCGCAGAGCGGTTTGTAATTCCGCCGCTAAAGATTTTTGAGACAGCTCATCGCTCGCTGCGCCCAATCGCTAAAAAGGATAAGTACCGCATCTATGTCTGCGGGATCACGCCCTACGATGCTACCCACCTAGGGCATGCCAATACTTACCTTGCCTTTGATCTAATCAATCGATACTTGCTAGCTACTGGTAGTGAGGTTCTCTTCGTTCAAAATATCACCGATATCGACGATCCACTGCTGGAGCGTGCAAATCGCGATGGCGTTGATTGGCATGACCTGGCTACATCACAAATTGATCTCTTCCGTTCCGATATGGTCGCGTTGCACGTTATTCCGCCTGCGCATTACATCGGCGCTGTTGAGGCGATTCCGCTTGTAATAGATGCCATCTCAGCTCTCGAGCTTTCGAAAACCGTTTACAAAGTCGCAGAAGATTTTTACTTTCAAGTGCGAAGCGATCCAGATTTCGGAACTCGTTCTCATCTATCCGAGAAAGAGATGTTAGAAATCTTTAGTCAGCGCGGCGGCGATCCGCAGAGAGCCGGAAAGAGAGATCCTTTGGATGCGCTTTTATGGTTAGCCCAACGTGAAGGGGAGCCAGGTTGGGATAGCAAGTACGGGGTTGGTCGCCCGGGATGGCATATTGAATGTTGCGCAATCGCCCTTGGATACCTAAATATCGATCCGAACCAACCTACATCGATTGATATTCAAGGCGGTGGAAGTGATCTGATATTTCCCCATCACGAAATGTCAGCAGCGCAGGGCAAAGCCATGAATGGGAGAGAGTTTGCGGAGTTCTATATACACGCGGGAATGATCGGTCTTGATGGAGAGAAGATGAGTAAGTCGAAAGGTAATCTCGTCTTCGTTTCGCAATTACTTAAAGAGGGTGTCGATCCGATGGCGATCCGAATCGCGCTTATGTCTAGCCATTATCGTAAGGATCATATGTGGAAGCAAGCAGATCTACACTCTGCTCAAGCGCTGTTAAGTGATCTACGGATCGCTCTTTCGCGGATGGAAGTTGCACCTACCGATCATGTAATCACGGAGATAATCTCCGCTCTATCACAGGATTTAGATACTCCACTTGCCTTGAGCGCTTTACAGAATTGGATTGTTGCTACCAATAAAGGTGGAAGCGGTGGCCAACCCGGTGAATTAAGTCGTGCTATTGATGCACTTTTGGGAATTGCGATTTAGCTCTCGCTCTGCCGACGTAGGAATCTTTCCAACTCCCGCGCCAATTCCTCACCCGATACATCAGAGAGAAGGGCCGAGTCCTTACTCTCTTCTAGCGCTTTTACATATTCAGCAACTTCACTATCCTCACGTGCAAGTTCGTCTACTTCGGATTCCCACTCAAGTGAATCAGCGTGCAAATCGCCCTGAGGGAGGCTAATATCTAGGAAATCTTCTAAGGCGTTTACTAAGGCGAGCATCGCTTTTGGAGATGGCGAATTACTTGCGTAATGAGGTATCGCAGCCCAGAGCGATATCGCATCCATTCCGCGGCGCAGACAGGCATCGGCGATAATTCCGAGAATGCCGGTGGGACCTTCATACTTACTTAACTCAACCCCTAGCCGTTTTGCAGTATCAGGATGAGTTCCGCTTCCAGTCACAGTTATTGGTCGCGAATGTGGTGCATCGGCGAGCATTGAGCCCAAAGTTATAATTACCGAGACCTCCAGATCATCGGCGAGATCAAGAAGTTCGTGGGTAAAACGCTTCCATTTCATAGAGGGCTCAACTCCACGAACAACTACGAAGTCAAAATCGTATGCAGGAGTGGAGAGACCGAACACTTGTGTTCCGGGCCAAGTTAGTGAGCGAATTTGCGAACCATCAATTTCGACCATTGGTCGATTAACCTGAAAATCATAGAAATCTTCGGGGTCTACATCGGCGATTAACTCAGGTACAACGCCTATCTCATCGCTGATAGCGTGCTCACTACCGGTCCAAGCGCCGAGAATATGTGATGCGGCGCCAGTGGCTGCTTCTGCGGCATCGTTCCATCCCGAGAAGGCGATAATCATTACTGGTGAGCGAAGCGCAGGAATTTTGAAAATCTCCACATCGCCACCTTACGGTAACCTCGGGCAAGTGACGAGTCTTAATCGCAATCGACCTGCTGGAGAGCTGCGCCGGGCCTTGGCCTCGCGTACGGTTATCGCCGACGGTGCAATGGGAACAATGTTGCAGGCGGCAGATCCCACGCTAGAAGACTTCCAAGGGCATGAAGGTTGCAATGAAGTTCTCAACGTTTCTCGCCCAGATATCGTGCTTGATGTTCATCGCCAATATCTAGCTGCGGGAGTTGATGCGATTGAGACAAATACCTTCGGCGCCAACTGGGCAAATTTAGCTGAGTATGGAATTGAAGATCGGATTTACGAGTTGGCTTTTGCAGGAGCGGATATTGCACGTAAAGCCGCCGATGAAGTTAGTACAGCGGAGAAGCCTCGCTTCGTTCTTGGTTCACTTGGACCAGGCACCAAACTTCCATCATTGGGGCACACGACTTACGAGTTTTTGAAGAGCGCTTACTACACAGCATCTAAAGGCCTGTTGGATGGGCGTTGCGATGGGCTTTTAATTGAAACTACGCAAGATCTTTTGCAGGCAAAGGCGGCGATCAATGGCGCTAGGCAAGCAATTGAAGAAGTTGACTTCGATGTTGTTCTTATTGCGCAAGTTACTGTCGAAACCACCGGCACAATGTTATTAGGTTCAGAAATTGGAGCAGCGCTAAATGCGCTTGAGCCGCTGGAGATTGATCTAATTGGTCTAAATTGCGCAACCGGTCCAGCAGAAATGTCCGAACACTTGAGGTATTTATCAAAGTATTCGAACTGTGCCATCTCGGTGATGCCTAACGCTGGCCTTCCAATACTTGGTGCCAAAGGTGCGGAATATCCACTTGGCCCGGAAGAACTTGCACAAGCGCTCGAAACATTTGTCGGTGATTACGGAATTTCTCTCATCGGTGGCTGCTGCGGAACGACCCCTGAACATTTGGCGGCAGTGGTAGAGAAGTTAGGCGCAAAAACGGTTCCGAAGCGGGTGAGCGATCTGGAACCCGGCGCATCTTCGCTCTATCAGTATGTGCCATTTAGACAGGAGAACACGTATTTAGCCATTGGAGAGCGCACCAATGCCAACGGTTCAAGGGCCTTTCGTGATGCGTTGGTTGCCGAAGATTGGCAGACCTGCGTGGAGATCGCACGTGATCAGATCCGCGATGGCGCACATATGTTGGATCTATCCGTCGATTATGTCGGTCGCGATGGCGCTAAAGATATGACTGAACTTGCCACGAGATTTGCGACCGCATCTACCCTTCCTATAGTTCTCGATTCAACTGAACCTGCAGTTCTAAAAGCTGGCCTAGAAGCGCTCGGTGGTAGAAGCGTCATCAACTCAGTTAATTATGAAGATGGTGATGGTCCTACTTCTCGTTTTGCAAGAATTATGCCGTTGGTAAGAGAACATGGCGCATCTGTAGTTGCTTTAACTATCGATGAAGAAGGGCAGGCCCGCGATTGTGAGTGGAAGTTACGCGTCGCGCGCCGTCTGATAAATGATTTAACCACAAACTGGCAGATGCAGACTGGCGATATCTTAATTGATTGTCTCACTTTCCCAATCGCAACCGGTCAAGAAGAAACGCGTCGAGATGGTATCGAGACGATAAATGCGATTAGAACTTTGAAGACCGAATTTCCGGAAGTACAAACTACGCTGGGCGTATCAAATGTCTCTTTCGGATTGAACCCTGCGGCACGAGTCGTGCTTAACTCAGTCTTTCTACACGAGTGCGTAGTCGCAGGCTTAGATTCAGCGATCGTACATCCGTCTAAAATCACGCCATTGGTGCGTATCGATGATCGCCAACGTGAAGTAGCCCTTGATCTGATTTACGACCGCAGAAAGTACGATGGTGAGACCTGCATTTATGATCCGCTTACAGAATTCCTGCAGCTATTTGAAGGTGTTGAGTTAGCGGCTTCCCGCAACGTTCGGGCATCTGAGCTTGCTGCTCTGCCACTAACTGAAAGGCTGCAGCGTCGAATCATTGACGGTGAAAAGGTTGGATTAGCAGATGACCTTGAACAAGCGATGCGTGAAGGTATCAAACCTCTCTTGATTATCAATGACCATCTCCTTGAAGGAATGAAGGTGGTTGGCGAACTCTTCGGTAAAGGTGAGATGCAATTGCCATTCGTCTTACAGAGCGCTGAGGTTATGAAGTCAGCGGTGGCATTCCTTGAGCCATTTATGGAGAAGAGCGATGATGGCGGTCGCGGCACAATGTTATTGGCGACAGTTAAGGGCGATGTTCACGACATTGGTAAAAATCTGGTCGATATTATTCTCTCAAACAATGGTTACACCGTGGTAAATATCGGTATCAAACAGACGATCAATCAAATTCTCGATGCCGCTCAAGCATCAGATGTAGATGCGATCGGAATGAGCGGCTTGCTGGTTAAATCAACTGTGATTATGAAAGAGAACTTGGAAGAGATCACTAACCGCGGACTCGCAGAGAAATGGCCAATCGTTCTTGGGGGAGCAGCGCTCACCCGCGCTTTTGTTGAACAAGATTTAGCAGCAGTCTTTCCAGGCGAAGTTAGGTATGCCCGCGACGCCTTCGAGGGGTTGCGTTTGATGGATGCGATTATGGCGGTGAAGAAAGGCGTACCTGGTGCTGCTCTTCCAGAGCTACGCGAACGCAAAGTTCCGTTAAAGGCGAGCAAGGTGGCAGATCTCGTTATCGATACGCGTCGCAGCGATGTTGCCAGTGATATTGATATTCCACCTGCGCCATTCTTTGGATCCAGAATAATCAAGGGAATTCCCCTCGCCGACTATGTAGGAATGCTTGATGAACGAGCGCTCTATGTTGGTCAGTGGGGACTTAAGGGTGCGCGCGGTGAGTTTGAAGCGATGGCCGAGAGTGAAGGTCGGCCGCGTCTTCGTGCGTTGTTAAATCAAGTTCAATCCAAGGGTTGGTTAAATGCGGCCGTTGTCTATGGATACTTTCCTTGCTACAGCGAAGGTAACGACCTTGTGATCTTGCATCACGAGGGCGATAAGAAAGGTCAAGAGAGAACTAGATTCTCATTCCCACGCCAATCACGCGATCGCCGGCTATGTCTCAGCGATTTCTTTTCATCCAGAGAGTCAGGTGAGATAGATGTTGTCGCGTTCCACGTTGTGACTATGGGCTCGGAGATTAGCAAGGCAGCGGCAGAGCTCTTTGCAGCAAATAATTATCGCGAGTATCTAGAACTACATGGTCTCTCAGTTCAATTAACTGAAGCCCTAGCCGAGCACTGGCATGCGCGTGTACGTGAAGAGTTTAAGGTGCGTGGAGATGATGCCGCCGATTTGCAGGGAATCCTTGATCAGGGTTATCGCGGATCACGGTACTCCTTTGGCTATCCAGCTTGTCCGAATTTAGAAGATCAGATTCAGCTCTGCGAGCTACTCGAGCCCGGTCGCATCGGAGTAGAACTTTCAGAAGAGTTCCAGCTGCACCCAGAACAGAGCACTTCTGCGATTATCGTTCATCATCCAGAAGCAAAATACTTTAACGCTAATTAGCACCTGAGGGGTATTGCATTGTTCGAAGCAGTTCTCTTTGATATGGATGGCTTATTTATAGATTCAGAACCTGATTGGCATGCCGCTGAGAGCGAGATGATGCGCGCTTATGGCTACAACTGGACGCAGGCGGATCAATTAAAGTGCCTGGGCGGTCCGCTTTTACGAGTTACCCAGTACATGTCTGATTGCCTAGATGGCGAAAGGAGTGCGGAGGAGCTCGGGTTGACGATCGTGGCAGAGATGAAGAAACGAGTTTCGAAATCGGTCACTTTAATGCCAGGTGCGCTGGAGTTTTCTAGAAAGCTAAAAAAGGCAGGGATTCCACAAGCACTTGTTTCAGCAAGTCCACGTGAGATAGTCGATGCCGCACTTATTGGAATGAATGAGAAGTACTTCTCTTTCTCGGTGGCATCAGGGGATATCGAACGAACTAAACCCTTTCCCGATCCGTACCTTCACGCAGCAAAGTTATTGGGAGTTGCTATTGAGAATTCATTGATCTTTGAGGATTCACCCACTGGGCTGACCGCTGCGCGCGCGAGCGGAGCTTTCGTTGTTGGAATTCCGCATTACATTGAAGTTGCCGAAGAACCACGGCTGAAGATAGTGAAGAGTTTTACTGAAATCAGTGAGGGAGATTTGGCAGATTGGTATGCGATCAACCGACGTGAGCTGGGCAGATCGTCTTAAAGAAGCACCAATCACATAGTTTAGTTGGACGAGGTCGAAATTCATTTCGTTCTATTGCGCGCAGGATATCTTCAGCGATATCAAAGAGAATTCTCTCAGTCTTTATTAAATCTTCTTCGGAGGGGGTGCTCTTAACTAATCTCGTATCACCGAGGTAGATCAACTGCAAGAGTTTCGGTATCACGCCATGGTTCTTCCAGTAAAGTAGCGCATAAACACGTAGTTGAAAGAGCGCTTTCTCTTCCCAACCCGGCTTGGGAGATTTACCAGTCTTATAATCAACGATTCTTACTTCACCTGTGGGCGCAACATCTAAACGATCGACATAGCCGTGTAGGTACAACTTCTCTGAGAGATCCATCTCTAAATGCAGTTCTCGATAGGTTGGTTCAAATGTGGTTGGCGCCTCCAATGAGAAGTAATTACCTAGCAACTCCTCCGCTCTCTTAAACCAAGCGCCTTGATCTAAAACGAGTTCTGCTATTGCAGGTTTAGCTTCTATCTGGGCTTGCCATCTGCTGGGCAGTAGCTCAGTGGCGCGTTTTAGATCTCGCTCTTGCGCGGGTAGTTCAAAGAGATCTTCCAGAACTGTATGAATCAACGTTCCTCGTTCGGCATCCACACTTGGTGGTTCGGGGAGTAAATCGATAGTGCGGTATTTATAAAGTTGCGGGCAGTTGTTAAAGTCGCTTATTCGACTGGGGGAGAGGCGCAACTGGTCCATAAGGAAGGAAGATACAACCTTTATGGGGTTAGCGCTTAGGATGCTCCTGTGTCAAATCAACCGAAAGATCGAGCCAGCAGCGCGGAGATGCGCAATCGTGGCTTCTTCGTTGCTGGCGATCGCGTGCAATTAACAGATCAAAAGGGAAAGATTTACAGCATCACGATTACGCCCGGAAAAGAGTGGCATACCCATAAAGGTTGGATCGTGCACGATGATTTGATCGGGCTACCGGAAGGTTCAGTTGTGAGCACGAGCGCTGGCTTAAAATTCACGGCATTTATCCCACTACTCACAGATTATGTCTTGTCAATGCCGCGCGGTGCCACCATTGTCTATCCAAAAGATGCCGCGCTGATTGTTGGATTCGCCGATATTTTTCCTGGTGCCCGCGTACTTGAAGCTGGCGTCGGCAGTGGCGCGCTAACTCTCTCGTTACTGCGAGCGGTTGGTCCGTACGGTCACGTACATTCGGTGGAGCGTCGCGAAGAATTTGCAGAGAATGCAAAATCAAATATTGAAAATTACTTCGGTGGGGCGCCCGATAATTGGTCGCTAGATATCGGCTCAGTTCAAGAGAAGAACTTTGAAGAGGACTTTGATCGCGTGATCCTAGATATGTTGGCTCCTTGGGAGTGTGTGGCTATGGCGGCGAAGGTGTTGCGACCAGGCGGTCTTTATATGGCATATGTCGCTACGACAACTCAGTTATCGGCGACCGCCGAAGCGCTTAAGGAAGATGGACATTTCACCGAGCCGGAGAGTTTTGAAAGCATGGTGCGTGGCTGGCATCACGAAGGACTTGCCGTTAGGCCACAACAACGGATGATTGGCCATACTGGCTTTCTGATCTTCGCAAGGCGAATGGCCCCTGGCGTTGAAGTCTTAGCGCGTCGGCGACGTCCTGCGAAAGGGGCCTACGGTGTCGCGGAAGACTGAACGTCTGGTAAATCTGACGATCGCTTTACTTGCGACAAAACGCTATCTCACCAAATCTGAGATCTTTAGAACTGTAGATGGCTACGAAGGCAGTGACGATAGCAAGGAGCGGATGTTTGAACGCGATAAAGATGACTTGCGAAATTTGGGGATTGAGATCGAAGTCGGAAGTTTCGATCCGCTCTTTGAGGATGAACCTGGCTATCGAATTAAACCCGAGAACTATCAATTTCAACTAGGCGAGGTGAACGCCCAGGAGATAACTCTCCTCTCGTTAGCAGCCGAAGCTTGGCGAGGTGCGTCTTTGGGTTCCTCTGCGCTAACTGCGCTTAATAAGCTGCATGCGATCGGTATCGAAAGCGATACTGAGCTCTTATTAGGTCTTGCCCCCACCGTTGTGACGGAGGATGCAAATTTAGAAGTTGCGATTTCTGCGATAACTTCAAGAACGACTCTCTCCTTTGATTATCTAAATGAAGAGTTGAAGGCGCAGAGCAGGGCGTTAGAGCCATATGCGCTGACTTCACGATATGGTCACTGGTATGTATTAGGCAGAGATTTAGATCGTAAAGCGATCCGAATTTTTAGACTGGACCGCATCTCTGGAGCGCTGAAACTGCAGGGGAGAGCGGCGAGCTTTGAGATTCCCGAAGGCGTTGATATCAGTGCAGCATTTTCAATCTCCACCGATCTTCTCACTGCTCAGATTTTCCTACGTGATGGCCGCGGCTTGAATCTGCGGAACCGAGCTCGCCAAATTGCTGATGCAACGACACCAGTCGGATGGCAGAAATTTGAGATTGGCTATCGCGATCACCAGCGTTTTGTGGAGGAGCTCCTTTGGTATAGCGATGATCTAATTGTTTCGGCTCCACAAGCCTTACGGGATGAGATTATCGGCCATCTCAAATCCGGGATGGTTAGATATGGTTAAGTCACAAGCGACTCCGGTAGAGAAAGCAGCTCGCTTGCTAGATCTGGTTCCGTATATATCAACCCATCAAGGGATTGCGTTAGCAGATCTGGCGACGGAGTTCGGAGTAAGCCAGGCAGAGCTTTTAAGCGATCTCAATACCTTGTGGATGTGTGGTCTGCCTGGTTACACCCCACTTGAGTTGATTGATCTTGAGTTTGAATCAGGTTATGTAAGTATCCGTAATGCCGAAGTTCTGCAACGGGTGCGCTTATTAACCAAGCAGGAGTTGGTAATTATTCTGCTCGGCCTTGACATTCTTTATACATCACTCGATGGTTCACGAGCGGATTTACAAGCGGCGGTTGCAAAGTTAACCGATAAGATCAAGAAGATCGTCGGAAATATAGCGACAGCGCTACCCATAGTTGACTCTGCTCATCGAGCCACGATCGCACTGGCGATTAAGAGTCGGAGGGATCTTGATCTTGTCTATCATTCAACTATTCGTGACTCCGTAACAGAACGATCTATAACTCCACTCGAGCTCTCCCTTGATCTAGGATTTGAAGTTTTATATGCGTACTGCCAGAGCGCTCAAGGTTTTCGTACCTTTCGGCTAGATAACATCAAATCGGTCACTCTGGGTGAGAGTTCTATCAGTGTTCCATCCGGTGAAGAAGGCTCGGATTTTCAGTGGGATATTTTGGTTAGATCTCGCTTTCGAACCTCAGCAGAGCGTTTCCGTACAAATTTCATACCCCGTGAGAGTCTGGAATCAGAGTCGTTTGTTGTGACTTCATTTAGCCAAGATTGGTTGTTGCGAAGCGCTATGTGCACTCTGGCGTCGGTTGAGGTGCAAAGACCACCAGAGGCGCGAGCAATGATCGCCGACAAGTGCCGTAAAACTTTGGAACTATACGAGAGCCCGGCGCTACCGAGTTAAGGGGCTCTTCCGGAGCAAATCAGGCGCACGGTGATGCGGTAAGGCACAGCCATGCGCTACCTTTTAGCCATGCCATTTCTACGCGAACCGAGTCACATCCTCTTACTTCTCATTGTGGTCATTCTACTTTTTGGCGCCAAGCGCCTACCAGATTCTGCTCGAGCACTAGGTCGTTCTCTACGTATCTTTAAGGGCGAGATGAAGGATATGAAGAACGATGGTGACGAGAAGAAAGACGATACCGACGGCACTTCCGCTCGCTAACTCACATGGCGACCTCCGCCGGCGGTCGTTTGCCGCTACTGGAACATTTACGGGAGTTTCGAAAACGCGTTGTCCGATCTGCAATTGGGATCTCCTTCGGTTCTGTGATCGGTTGGTTTTTCTATAACGAGATAATTACCAAATTATCTGAACCGGTTTGTGATCTCGCCGCGGCTCAAGCAAGCGGTGCAAATAACTGTGGCGCCCTGTATATCAGCGGGGTATTGGGTCCGCTAAATCTTCAAATTAAAGTTGCGATATTGGCAGGAATAGTGATCACAGCCCCAGTTTGGCTCTATCAACTTTGGGCTTTTATCGCTCCTGCATTGCATCGAAGGGAGAAGAAATACTCTTCCTTCTTTCTCATCGCCGCCACTCCATTCTTTGCCACTGGAGCATGGCTGGGATACACCATCCTTCCGATAGCGGTTGAAGTACTTTTCGGCTTTACACCTGATGCCTTAAATAACCTCGTTAAGTTTGATGACTATTTGGACTTTGTGATGCGAACTATTCTCTTCTTCGGTATCGCATTTGAGTTACCAGTCTTTCTGGTCACCTTCAATCTCATTGGTTTTCTAAGCGGGCGGGCGATCTTGCGCCCTTGGCGCATCTGGGTTTTCGCTATTACTCTCTTCGTCGCGGGATTTACCCCAAGCGCAGATCCACTTTCCATGGCAGCACTTGCCTTACCTTTGATCGGTTTCTATTTATTGGCAGGCGGCTTCGCGCTCTTTAACGATCGTCGCAGAGCAAAAAAGAACGCTCACCTTGAGTATTAAATGTGGGCGATAGTTGTAAACCCAATTTCAGGTGGGGGAAAAGGCGCCATTCTTGGGACAGAGGTTGCGGGATATTTCTCAGAGAGAGCTCTTCCTTACCAAGTTATCACTGCCAACTCTGCAGATAAATTGCGTTCTTACCTAGCAGGATTTTTAGAGACGAAGGGCCAAGAGTGCTCCGGGGTGATCGCAGTTGGAGGGGACGGGCTAGCGCACTTGGTTCTTCAATTTGTAGTACCACTGAGGATTCCATTCACAGTTATTCCCGCGGGAACTGGAAATGATTTTCTTCGCGCTCTTGGTTGGAGTTTATCGGGAGTTAAAAGGCAGCTCGATATTGTTACATCCACGGAGGCGAGCCCCATAGATTTAGGGATGGTGGATTCAGAGTGGTTCGGTGCAGTTCTTTCCACTGGGTTTGATTCGGTCGTGAACGAGAAGGCAAATTCATTGAGATGGCCCAAGGGGCCGATGAAATATAATGTGGCGATCGCCATGGAATTACCGAAGTTTA
>JAQCAO010000030.1 GCA_027731885.1 Actinomycetota bacterium
TTAGCAGATCTTGAACTTGTTTCAATGATCGAGCCACTTCCATACATCAAGAATGCAGATGGCCGAGCTGTTCTTGACTCATCCGAAGAGAAGTTGATCAAAGTTGTTTCAATCGCATCAGGGCTTGGCTCATCTTCGGCCTTTACCTGGTTGAAAATTCCAGCACCGGCTAATCCGGAAAAGGTGGCGGCGGCTACTAGTTGTCCAATTTTATTATTGGGCGGCGATCCTGGAAGTAATTGGGAAGAAGTCTTTGCTAAATGGGAGAAGGCTTTAACTGTTCCAAATATCCGTGGTCTGGTTCCGGGTCGCGCGCTGCTATACGGAGAAGAGTTAAGCGTTGAAGCTGCCGTAGCTCGCGCAGCAATGATGGTCAGAAAAGGTTGATGATGAGTTGGTATAAATCTGCCGGATCTCTAGCAACTGAGGAAGCTGAAATATTTTTAACACCTCAGGATGCGCAATGGGAGTTCTGTGGTTTTTACACTTATAACTTTGCTAAAAGCAAAGAGGTAAAGGTTGAATTAAAGGGTCGCGAAGCGATTCTGCTCCCTCTCTCTGCTCAAGATGTGAAGGTTGATGTGGACGGCCAATCTTTTACTCTAAAGGGCCGCACCGGAGTCTTTGCCGCGGTATCCGATTGGATTTATCTACCGGTTGGCTCAACTGTGAAGTTTTCGGGCTCATCCGGTGAAGTTGCGCTGCTAACTGCAGAAGCGAGTGAGAAATTTCCGATTTGTTATACCCCTGCCGAATCCGTTCCAGTTGAAGTCCGCGGTTCTGGTAAAGCAACTCGTCAAGTAAATAACATCGCCACTCCAACTAGTTTCACTGCCTGTCATAAAATTTTAGTTTGCGAAGTAATTACGCCAGGTGGAAATCTCTCTTCTTGGCCACCGCATCGCCACGATAAATTTCCAGGTTGCCCCACAATCAATGAAGAGGTTTATTACTTCCAAATTGGTAAAGAAGGTTCTGACCACGGTGACTCTGAAGGCGTTGGGTTCTTCCACGTGTACACAGTCGATGGCAGCGTAGATGAGACGGTAACTCTTCACGATAAAGATATTTACCTTGTTCCTCACGGTTATCACGGACCATCAATCGCTTCTCCTGAATATCCCATGTACTTTTTAAATGTGATGGCTGGCCCTGCGCCAGAGCGAAGCATGTCTTTCTGCGATGATCCAGCACATCATTGGATTAGAGATTCATGGAACGATCAAGTGCAAGATCCCCGTTGTCCAGTTACTTCAGCCCAAGGCAAGGTTAAAAAAGGTTAAATACATGAAAAAAGATATTCGCATCGCAGTTCTCGGTCTTGGTTGGATGGGACAGGCGCACTCCCGCTCTGCTCTTCGCATCCCTTCACTCTTTCCTGAAAGAGGATTTCAACCAATCCTCCAAGTTTGTGCTGATGTAGATCCTGCGCGACAGAAGAGCGCCGTTGAAAACTATGGGTTTGCTCGTGCAACCGGTGATTGGATGGAAGCGGCAACTGCCGATGACGTCGATGCAGTTTGGGTAACAGCTCCAAACATGTTGCACCTGCCAATGATCGAAGCAGCGACAAAAGCTGGCAAAGCGGTATTTAGCGAGAAGCCAATTGGTGGAAAGCCAGAACAAACCGTTGAGGCCTACAAATTAGCGAAGCAGGCTGGCGTTCCAACTGGAGTTGGCTATAACTATGTTTGGGCGCCTCTTGTACTGCATGCAAAGAATCTAATAGCGAGCGGTGCGCTTGGCGAAATCACTCACTACCGCGGACGTTTCTTAAGTATGTATGGAAGCGACGAGCTTGGATTGCTTACCTGGCGATTTAAGTTAGCTGATGCTGGCTACGGCGTTTCCAGCGATATTTTGAGCCACAGCGTTTCTATGGCGCAATTTTTAGTAGGTCCAATCTCTGAGGTTATCGGAATGCAGAACACCACAATCAAAGAGCGTCCATTGCCTTCCGCAAATGCCAGCCATTACTCACGCGGTAAGGCAAGTGACCCAAAGGGCGTTGTAGAAAATGAAGATTTCGCGTCAATGCTCTGCACCTTTGCTAATGGTGCCACCGGTACTTTTGAAGTTAGCCGCACCGTCGTTGGCCCCGAAAGCCAGAACGCTTTCGAGATCTACGGCACCAAAGGTTCTCTGCTCTGGAATTTAGAGAAGATCAATGAATTGCAGTATTACGAACTTGGAAGTTCGCTCAATACTGGTTACACAACCATTTACGGTGGAGATCGCTTCCCGTTCCACGGGGCTTTTGTTCCGGGGCAAGCAAATGCCATCGGGTTTGAAGATCTAGTTGCTATTGAGGATTATTCATTTATGCAATCAATCGTTGAAGGCAAGAAGTTTGGGCAGAGCTTTAAAGAGGCGGTTGACGTTGTTAGCGTGCAGCAGGCGCTCATTAACTCTTGGAGTTCACGTACTTGGGAGAGCGTTAAAGATTTAAGTCTTTAAACCAATCTAGTGTTTCGGGGTTAGCAAGTGAACCTAAATTCGTATTCTCAACTTTGTTGATTTCATTGGCAACGGCAATTTCCACTAGTTTATTACTTTTAGTCCGTGGGAATTCAGGGGCTTGCAAAATTAGCGCAGGCACATGTCGCGGGCTGGCCTTTGTCCGTAGCGCTGATTTAATCTGATTTGTTAGCTCTTCAGTCAGCTCTTTTCCATTCGCCATCTTCACAAAGAGCACCACTCTGGTATCGCCATCCCATTTCTGGGCGATGGCTAAAGATTCGACGACTTCTGCAAATTCTTCAGTGATGCGGTAAATCTCCGCGGTTCCAATCCGTACTCCGCTGGCATTGAGCGTCGCATCTGACCGGCCTTGCACAATGTAGCCACCTTCTAAAGTCTTTTCGACATAATCCCCGTGCGTCCATACACCGGCAAATCTCTCAAAGTAGGCAGAACGAAATTTGGCATCATCTGGATCGTCCCAGAAATAAAGCGGCACAGATGGAAAAACACTTCGACAAACTAGCTCACCTTTAACTCCAACATCTACAACTTCACCTTCATCAGAGTAAACCTGGACATCTAAGCCAAGTGCCGGAACCTGGATTTGACCAGAGTAAACCGGCAGATTGGGAGCGCCGAGCATAAAGCAACCACATATATCTGTACCGCCCGAGATTGAAGCGAGATGAGCGTCAGATGCAACGTTTTCATAGATAAAGTTAAAACCTTCTGGGTTTAGTGGAGATCCTGTTGAGGCGATTGTGCGAAGCTTCGCGAGTTTATGGCTCTCCTTCGGTTGTAACTCCAACTTACGAATCGAATCAATGTACTTCGCAGAGACGCCGAGAAAAGTTAACTCGTTCTCTTCTGCGATATCAAATAACCGCTTTGGAGTTGGGTACAACGGATTTCCATCGTATAGAACGATCTCTGCGCCAGTTGCCAATCCCATAAAGAGCCAGTTCCACATCATCCAACCGCAGGTTGTAAAGTAAAAGACTTTATCTTTCGGTTTTATCTCTAGATGGTATCTCTGCTCACTTAACGCTTTAAGCATTACGCCAGCCGCGCTGTGAACGATACATTTTGGTTTTCCGGTTGTGCCAGATGAGAACAAGATAAATCCTGGTCGATCAAATCCACCTTGGATAGAAATTTCTCCTTGCGGAGATGAAGCCGCAATCCAATCATCAAAGCTCGTATATGGAGATTTGTGAGCTCCAATTGCAATTACTTTTTGTAAGGTAGGCAATTGCGAAACAATCTCAGCGATCTTTTCTAGACAATCAATCTCTTTGCCGTTGTATTGATACTTTGTTGTAACCAGTAAAACTTTAGGCTTAATCTGTTCAAACCTGTCCAACACTGTTGCGCTTCCGAAATCGGCCGAAGTACTGGAGAAAATAGCGCCTATCTTCAGCGCGCCGAGTGCGAAGAACGCTGTCTCTGCGACATTAGCGACAATCGCAGATACGACATCGCCTTCCTTTACGCCGATTTCTTGTAAGCCAAATGCAACTTGATTAGCAATGCGCCGTACCTGCCCACGCGAAAACTCTCTCTTCTCTCCATTTTCACCTATCTCGGTGATGACTATCTGCTCATCTTCGCCTTTAAGTAAAGTTTCTACGATATTTAACTTGGCTTCTGGGAAGAATCTACTGTCCAGAAAGTGTTCGCCTATTACTCCTTGCGATCCCAGGCTTCCGAAGACACCACTGTCTTCAAATACAAATCTCCAGAACGCTTCTTTGTTATCGATCGACCACTTGTGAAGACTTTGGTAATCGCTAACTTGCGCGTATTTTTGCAGCCCTGAAATCGCTAAGTCATTTGAAGATGCCGGCTGCCACAAAGCTCTTTCCATCACTTACGGGCGACCCATTACTTCAAAGGCGCGTTCAAAGATTTCCGCAAAGGCAATTGATTGCGAATGCGGCATAAGCCAACCTTCTCCCCCGCGAATACGTCGCGACATGGCATCGGCCATCAATTGGTAAGGATCACAGGCGGGGAAGTTTTCAACACTTACCTTCCCGTCAATTTCGATCTCAATTGCGCTGGGCTTGTTGTGAGAGTTAAAGGCATCATTTCCAATTAAGCAGACGCGACCTTTGCTGCCGACAACATCAAAGTAAAGGGTGCTGGGTATATTCATTGAAGTTAAAGCTTCGGCGTGAGCTCCTGCGATATCAAATGAAATATTAAGCGTTTCGTCACAGCCCGCCGAGTGCCAAGTTACTTTGGTCTTTATATTGCTAACTGGAGCAAAGTCCATCAACCAAATAGGTGCAGCGACTGAATATGGGCCGAGATCATAAAGTCCACCACCTCCAAGTTTGTAAACTGTCCGAATATTCTCTGGATCGAGCCCGTCATAAGTAAATGCGGTGCGAATATTCTTCACTTCACCAATTACCCCAGAATCAATGATCTCCTTAAGACGCAAGGTTCTTGGGTGCCAGCGATTCCAGCTCGCCTCCATAAAGATCAGGCCAGTTTCTTCGGAAACCGAGATCGCTTCTTTCAGCTCTGCGACATTCATCGCTGCAGGCTTCTCACATAAAACATGTTTACCGGCGCGCATCGCTTTTATCGACCATTCGATATGAAGCGAATTCGGCAGTGAAATGTAAATTGCCTCAACGCTCGGATCGGCGATGAGATCCTCATAATCTGTGTAAACCAGACCAGATGGTGACAATGACTTACCGCGATCGAGATCTTTAGATCCAACCGCGAATATCTCACCATACTGTGAATTTAGCAGCGCTGGGTAAAGCGCAATTCTTGCAATGTAACCCGCCCCAATGAATCCCCAGCGCACTTTCTCCACATCAGTGACAATACTTGCAAAATTGCCAATCTCCAAGAAGGTTTAGGACGATGACAATGTAGAGCCGCTTTTGCAACCGGCTTTGCAGCACTTCGTGTTCATAGTTCGTTAGGGCTTATCGACCTTGCCTTTTATTCAGATCCTGAAGCTCTGATTTAGCCTGGCAAAGCGAGGCTTGGATTTGCGGTTGCAGAATTTATAAAGAGAAAATTATTGATTTCACAACTTTCAACATCCGCAACATCATGATCTGGAGATTGGCTAGCGGGAATATTTGGGGCTCTTGTTGCCATAAACTATTTTGAAATCAAAATTAACTTAGTAATCTTGAAGAAGTCGCAGCTACTCGTGCTTACATTTATAACTTGGCTACGGTAACTGTATCTAAGGATGTCCCTATCTTGGTGGATCGAAGGCAGATATTTTTTCTTCCACGCTCCAGAAAATACTTTAGTAGGGGTAGCCCCATAGTTTTATTTCCTCTATGTTTTGCGACCCTCATCTCTCCGATCACGGTTACCTTTAGGGGTGATTAAAAGCCCTACAGTCTTGGTTGCAAGTGACGATGCTTTTGAGTTAGCAACTCTAAGTGCAGCACTTCGTTTGCACGCTATAAATGTAGTTGCTGAAGCACAAACCGAAGAAATTGCACAAAATTTTTATAAATTTCTATCTCCTGAAGTTGTGATTATTGATCTGCAATTTGCAAGTCAGGAAGCTCTCTCTTGTAAATAAGTTCCGCAAAGTAAATCCCGGGTTAGGCATTGTTTTAATGACTGCTTGTCCAGATCTGCGTTTACTTGGCCTGGTCGAGAAGCAGATCCCCACTGGATCACAGGTTATTCTCAAAAAATCTGTCGCGGATTTATCGATTGTCAGCCAGGCGATTTCTAATTCACTTGTAGCGGTCGCCGAAAAAAGAAAGCGTCTTGGATTGATAGCCACGGCTCACTTCACGAAAATGCTTTTCGCAGTGTGCTCAGCGATTTCACAGATATTCAAATTGAAACTTTCCGCCTGCTAGCAAATGGTTTAAGCAACTCAGAGATTGCCAAGGTGCGTTTTGTGAGCGAAAAATCGGTAGAACAGATTGTCGCTCGCATTGCACAACATTTACTAGTTGTACCGGATAGAGCCCAGAACCTGAGAGTTGCATTAACGGGCGAGTATTTCAAGTGGATCGGCTCACCGCGCCACTAACAGAGCCAGGAATCGATAGAGCAGTAAAGTTTGCGACATGGATGCCCCCCTTTCCCTGCCCGACCTGCGCAATCGTTGGAATGAAGTACTCGATCATCTAGAAAGCCAAGATCGAATCGCGTGGATTGCATACTTTGATGCTCGGCTTGCTGAATTCGATGGCTCCAAGTTATTGCTCGACTTCTCAGATGCGCGAAAGTTCTCAGGTGGTCACGAATACTCGCCGACTCGCGAAAAGTTAGAAAAATCCTTAATCTCTTCAATAAAGTTTATTTTGGGCCTTGATGTAGAGATTGAAGAGAAATAGTGAAGAAAGCCATTCTTCTTGTTCTTTTGAGTCTTGGTTTCTTTTCTCTGCAGGCTATCGGATCTGACGCCGCAACATCTAAGTTAAGCATGTCTTTAACGCAGACACCGGGTGGCGAAGAGCCGATTGTCACCTTATATGGTCTTCTTAAACCCGCTAAATCTGGAGTCAAAGTAACGGTACAAATTTATCTAGATGGTAAGTGGCAAGATACGCGCTTCTCATCTAAGTCAAAGCGCGTTGGTACTTGGCAGATTACTAAGGTTGCCTCAGCGCTAAATGCAAAGGTGCAGTACCGCGCCAAAGCAAAAATCGGTAGTGAAAATATCTACTCACCTGCTAAATCAATCACCGTTAAATCGATACCTGAAATTTCGTCAGCAAACTCTCCATCGATAATTGACCAGTTAGGTCCGGGTGGAAGAATTCACGGCGCAGATGTTAGCCGCTGGCAACATCCAAATGATGCGCCAATTAATTTTGAGAAGATGTACCGGGCGGGAATCAGATTTGTCATAATCAAGGCATCTGATACTCGCGATAAATCAGATGCTTTAGCCCTTAAATATTTGATTATGGATCGCTCTGCTGCGCAGGCTGCGGGAATTTACACCGGTTTTTATCACTATGCAGCGCTGCCAGATGTTAGGACAAATCGAGAGGTAATCATTGATGCTCAGGCACAGGCGCAGAAAGTGCTTTGGCGCTTAGGTAGTTTGGGGGGATATAACGAGCGTGATCTGCCCTACGCCTTGGATTTAGAGAATAACTGTGTTCGATATTCTGGCGGTACTTGCGCCAGATATTTACCAAAGTCAAAGATAACTTTATGGGCTAAAACTTTCTTAAAGGTAATGAAAGATAAGACAGATCGCACGCCAATTCTTTATTCATACCCAAGCTTCTTAGAAGGAGCAATGGTGCGCGATGAAGAGTTGAGCCAATACCCCTTATGGCTTGCGCAATACGCGGTAAATCCAGCTGATCCGCTGGCCCAACCAGGGCTAAAGGCTGGTGGTTGTTTTGTTCACTCTTGGACCACAGCTGATTGCTCATCTACTTGGATAATTTGGCAATACTCTTCTTGCGGTATCGCTCCTAAGTATGGAGTACCAGGTAATCGCTTAGATCTAAATGTATTTCGTGGCAGCCCGTCCACTTTCTTGGATCTAATAAAGGGACGTTGGGTGCCAGAAATTGCCGATCAGATGCCAAAGAATGAAACAACGACACTCACTTACAAAAATTTAAAGTTTTCAACTGTAGATAAACCAGTTAAATTGGAAGTAGATGTTATTAGACCAGATGGTCGACCGGTTGTCACCGGAACTGTTCGTTTCTATGTAGATCCGCTAACTCCAATTGATTCCAAATTGACGCAAACTGTCGTGCGGGCTACCAGCGGATCTTGGAAGTTGAGCGTTAAGGGTATCCCCGTAGGTTCGTGGCGTGGAGAAATCGGATTTATCGATGCAACTGGAACACACGCGGTTAGTAGAATGCCAATTGAATTTGCAATCGGAGAAGCGCCCCCAACTTCACCTACTGATGCCCCAAAGCCAATTCCTGCTCCTACCAAGAAGCCGGTAGCAGATAGCTGCAAAAATCAAATTAAGAATTAGCCCTTAAGTAAATATTCACTTTAATGTGCTCTTAATTGGGTTGAGTAGCCCGTAGAGTTATCCACTATGAGCCCGGTAGCGAAGATTGGCGCAGGAGTAACTCGCACTGATTTGGCAATGGCAGATGGCCGCACTATTCGTTATTACGATACTCAAGGACAAATCCGTAACGCCAAAGATCAACGCGCGCCAGAGGAACAACCAGGTATCGGCGAACTCCGCTTAGATCCGCTGGTAAATGAATGGGTGGTCATGGCGGCACATCGCCAGGGTCGCGTCTTCTTACCGCCTAAAGAGTTATGTCCGCTCTGTCCAACAACGAGCGATCTTTTAACTGAAGTACCAGATTCAAATTATGAAGTAGTTGTCTTTGATAATCGTTCTCCTTCAATGCGTGACCCGGAAGGCGATTGGGCGATTCCAGATTTAGTCGGAACGGAAACTGATCCCGGCACTGCAGCCGGAAAATGTGAAGTTATCTCTTTTACTGATAACCACAATTGCTCTTTTGCAGAACTAACTCCGCAAAGAGTTCGAGTATTGCTTGAGGCGTGGTCCGATCGCGTGCGCGAACTTTCAAAAGAACCTTACATACATCACATCGCACCATTTGAAAATCGTGGCGAAGAAGTGGGCGTGACGCTCTCACACCCACATAGCCAGATTTATGCTTACTCATACCTTCCACCACGTGTGCAGAAAATGCTGGCGGTTGCTCAATTGCACTTTGAAAATACCGGTCGCATCCTGTTTGATGATGTTGTAGCGCGCGAGTTAAGAGATGGCGATCGAATCATCGCCAAAAACGCTCATTGGGTGGCTTTTGTTCCTTACGCTGCCCGCTATCCATTTGAGATTCACCTTGCGCCACTTAAGCCAGTCGCTGATTTAGCTGGACTCTCATCCACTCAATCTGATTCTTTTCCGGAAATTGCACTGGAGGTAATGCGTCGACTCGATGGCGTATTTGGGATAGAAATGGCCTACATCGCGACTTGGCACCAAGCGCCTGTGCGTGAAGGTCGCGATTTACTGCGCCTTCATTGGCAGATTACTAGCGTTCGTCGCGCTCCAGGAAAGTTAAAGTATCTGGCAGGCAGTGAATCAGCGATGGGCGCATTTATTATGGATCTAAAGCCTGAACAATCTGCTGGACAGCTGCGCGATGTGGTTATTCAACCGCTGTCATAGATATAACTTCTACGCCACCAATTGATCCTAGAACTTCTAATAGATCACTTGGATCGGTTCCGGGCACGGCAACTGTTACATCATCGAAGCCGCGACCGCCTTCAGATTTAACAACCTCTAAACCTCGAATATCGCCACCAGCAGCGCCAATCGCTGACGCCAATAGGCCTAAAGACCCTGGTCGATCAGGTAGAGAAATTTGTAAACGAAAGAGCGCCATAGGCAAAGGTTACCTTGCCCTGGGTAACAATGACATTTACCACCAATTGCAACTCTCTAATTAAAGCGCTGGTGCAGAGCCGAGAGTGACTTTATAACTCTTGCTCGTCCCATTTGGCAGAGTCGCGACCACTGTAATCTCGGTACCAGGAGCATATGAACGTATCTTTACTACCGCAGCATCGCGATTTGAGATCTTAACTCCATCAATAGAGGTAATGATTGAACCGACAACCATTCCAGCTTTTACTGCCCCCTCGCCCGGAGTCAATGAATTAATCTTGGCTTGGGTATCTGCTGTTAACTCATCAAAGACCACGCCTAAGACCGGACGAGTTGATTTACCTGTCGCAATTATCTCTTCAATAACCCGCTTTGCCTCATTCATAGGAATTGCGAATCCAAGGCCGATACTTCCACTCGTGCCCCCTGATGAGAGACTTGCAATAGCTGAATTGACGCCAATTATTCGACCTCGTCTATCAACTAGCGCGCCACCAGAGTTACCTGGGTTAATTGCAGCATCTGTTTGAATGGCATTTACATATGAAAATGAATCCGCTGTACCTGCCGTAACTGGGCGATTTAGCGCGGAAACAATTCCTTGGGTAACTGTGTTGGACAGCCCAAGAGGGGAACCAATGGCGAGAACTTCATCGCCAACACTAACTTTAGATGAATCCCCTATGGCTATCACTGGCAAGTTACCTTTTCTTACCAACAGAACGGCGACGTCGTAGACGCGATCTCGACCGACAATTGTGGCGGCAATCTCTGTACCATCGGCAAATTCAACTTTAATGGTGCCAGTTGTGACAGCGCTTTCAATCACGTGATTATTGGTAATGATGTAACTAGATGTGGAATTGGTTTGATAGATAGAGCCTGAACCAGATCCATTACCTGCAGCAGATCTCACCGAAATTGAGACAACCGATGGAGTGACAAGTGCTGAAATAGATTTGGCATTTATTGAATTGCTTCCGATTTCCATAGCCGTTTTATTAGCTCTACACACACCCGCTTTAGCCAAGGTAAGCACTTGGGTCCGGTTATCTGCACAAACGATAACGCTGCCTACCACCGAATTAGTGTTTGCTGTTGCCACTGAGCCAGCGATAACAGCGCCGAAGATAAAGGCGGCAGTTACTTTTAAAGGTGTGCGGTTAATTTTCATACTCTGATCATCCCTTTAATTACTTAACGTTTCCTGTGACCTAATTGAAAAAATGGCTAGGATTCTACGATCCAATCACCTTCGGTTTTAACCGTTATCTTAGCGAGAGGCTGGCTAGTTGGCCCGTCGAGTACCTTCGCCCCATCGAATGGATCAAAGATTGCGCCGTGGCAGGGGCACTGTAAATTCTTGGTCGCAGAGTTAAATGAAACGCTGCACCCCTCGTGAGTACAGACCGCTGAGTAGGCAAAGATGCCGGTATTGGTACGGAATAAAACTGCGGGAGTTCCGGCTTTAGAAGTGAAGTTGTGGGTATCTCCAACTTTTAGCGCGGCATCTTCAAGAATTTGTAGCGCTTTTGCATCTGTGCTTGCACTCGATGATGCGAGCGTTCCCTTCGGAAAGAACCTTCCCAGGGCAACGCCTGCAATTGCGATAGCAGCAACGCTTGAAAGCTTGAAGAATCCCCTGCGATCAATTGAAATTTTCTTACTTCGGCGAGATCCATATAAAAAGAGGAAGTAAGTAAGCCAGAGAATTGTGTATGCAGAGTTGCTGGCTAGAAAATATGGTTCAACGTTCCAAGTGCTCGCCAGCCATAAGGTAAGTGACATCAAGAATCCGCCCAAGGCAGCTGCCGTAGGCGCAATCCAGAGCAAAGTGGCTGCGCCAATCGCAAACTCGCTAACCATAATTAAGATTCCAATTTGCGTTGCATTTTCAATTAATCTGTTAAGTGCGAAATCAATTGGTGAATTTGCGGCAAAGGCAGAAATTTGTGAACCTATAAATGTGGGCGATCCAGAAGTTAAGAATCCTGGATCGTTCGCCTTATCCCAGCCTGCGTAGATCCAAGTAAACCCCAGCCAGGCTCTCAAGATACGCAGTGGCCAGATCTGGTTCTTCCAAGAATTTTTTAAGTTCATATATAAAAAGTAGCCCTTAATTATGAGAATCTGATGGGGACGCTCTGAAGTGCCAGAGTTGGATTGGCCGATCCTAGAAGCTGCCCCACCTGGCCTCGATCCAGGGACATCCGAATTAACAGTTCGGCGCTCTACCAACTGAGCTATGGGGCATTGGTTACAAACTTGTCGTGCAGGCGCACACTCTAGCGCAGGAGGTGCTCTCGGTCTAAATCGAGCGAAGCGCTAGATCGTGCAGCCCGCGACGGGTGGTTTCCAGGGCGACCAAAGTACTAAAGGCCGCTGTGTACTCCACTTCATTCTCCACTGGATTAAGTCGCTGCAGCGAAGATTTTAACTCCGCGATAGAACGCGAAATTGCGACTTCTCGCAACCTAGCAACAATGCTTTCGACATAGTGACCGGTGACTTCGCCATCTGCTCGTATTGGTTCCACATTTAATTCGGTAAAGAGAGAGCGCATATTCTCATCTGCGATATCGGATATCTCAACTGAACTCTGCTCCGAATGAGCGCTAATTATCGCAGCCAATTGGCTATAGGCAGGGTGGGTAAATGCATTTGCTTCGATCTGGTTCCAATTTAAAATCAAGGAAGGCATTTGTAGACGCGCCTTCAGAACTTCGCGCTCGAGAATCAACCTTGGCTCTTGCGGATTAGGGCGCCATTGCACGCTTGGTACCGCTTCATCAGTTGGCGCAGTGGCTGTGTTTTGCGTTTGCTTCTTCAAACCTTGATTTACTGCTGCAGTTACCAATTCAACTTCGACTCCCAACCAACCTGCGAGTAAACGGCTGTATTCAGGGCGAAGTGATTTATCACGAATTTGCGCAACCAGCGGCGCAGTTGCATTTAACGCATTGACCCGACCTTCTGCGCTATCTAATTTATGCAATCCAAGTTCAGTGCGAATTGCAAATTCAAATAACGGAACGCGCTTAGCAATCAGATCTCGTAGCGCAAGATCTCCCTTTTGTTGACGTAAATCGCACGGATCTAGCCCATCCGGCTC
>JAQCAO010000031.1 GCA_027731885.1 Actinomycetota bacterium
AGATAGATATAGTCGATTGGTCTGAAGATCCTGCCGAATTTGTAGCCCAAGCACTTGCGCCAGCAAAGGTAGCAAAGGTAGAAATAGTTGATCTAGCAATGCGTTCGGCTAAGGTCACCGTGCCCGATTATCAACTCTCACTTGCAATCGGCAAAGATGGTCAGAACGCTCGACTCGCTGCGCGATTGACCGGTTGGAGAATTGATATACATTCAGATACCCCAGCAACCAGGTAATTACCCGCATATTTAGGTTAATTGGGGCTCATTCGCTATCCTTATCCCTTGGTTGATGGTGACAAGAAATGACGGCAATGCGAGGAAGTATCAAGTCGATACGCACCTGCATCGTTTGTCGTAAATCTCAAGATCCATCACAGCTACTTCGAGTTAACTGCGTTGAAGGGGTTATCACTCCAGCCAAAGGCAGAAAGTCTCAAGGTAGGGGAGCGTGGCTACACATTCAGTGTGGATACGCCGCCATAGAACGGAAAGCATTTAAATCAGCCTTCAAGCTCGATGAGATGCCAGATGTAACTCAATTCAAAAAGTTCTTAAATGAACTTTTCATAGATCAAAAAGTTCAATAAGGAACTTTTTAACAGATATGGATGCGAAAGATATGAAACTCAAATGAGCTTGTTCAGATTATGAGGTCGTACAACTAAGGCTCGCATCCCTAGATAAATATCTAGAATAAAGATTGCGGGCCAAGACAGGAGAAATGTGTCAAAGGTCCGCGTACATGAGTTGGCAAAACAACTCGGTATGGAGAGCAAGGTAGTTCTTGCCAAACTCCAAGAAATGGGCGAATTCGTCCGTTCAGCATCATCAACAGTAGAAGCGCCGGTCGTGCGCAAGCTCATTGAGATGTATCCCGATGCCAAACCCGTTGAAGAGAAGAAGCCAGTCAAGAAGACCGCTGCCAAAAAGTCCGCTGCCAAAAAGTCCGCTGAAGTAAATCCAGAGTTAGCCGCTGAGTTAGCCGCTGAACTCGGCGTGGATTTAGAAGCGTTGAAGGCTGCCCGCGCAGAAAGTATTGCACCGGCTCCAGTTGAGCCAGAGAAAGTTATCGATAAGTCTGATACCCAAGAGGTAAAGCCTGCGACACCACGTCCTGGTAATAATCCATTCTCAACGAGTGGAAGTTCGGCTCCACGTCCACCACGTCCTGGTAATAATCCATTCTCAACTGGTGGTGCAGTTCCACGCCCACCACAACGTCCCGCAGGTACAACCGGTGCACGACCTGGAATGTCAGGACCACGTCCTGGTTCAGTGCGTCCTGGTTTTGCAGCGCGACCAAATACTCCACGTCCTGCAGTTACAGGTGGCCCAGGTAATTTCCCACCACGCACAGGTGGCGCACCATCATCGAGTCCTTATCGTTCAGGCGGTCCATCAACTGGTGCACCAGCAGCTGGCGGTCCGCAACGTCCAGGCGGCGCACCAAATCGCGGCCCAGGTCGTGGTGGCGCAGCAGGTGCATTCGGAAAGAATGCAAGTAAGAGCAGTAAGCGGAAACCAAAATCTAGAAAAGCGCTACGCGATGAATTCGACAATATGCAAGCGCCACAATTGGGTGGCGCAGTTATTCCGCACGGAGATGGCAAGACGCAAATCCGTATGCGTCGCGGATCAACTTTGGCAGATTTCGCTGAAAAGATTGGCGCAGATGCAGCAGCGTTAGTCGCGGCGCTATTTCACTTGGGAGAAATGGTTACCGCAACTCAATCAGTAGATGCAGATACTTTTGAAATTCTTGGCGCACAACTTGGATACGTAATCCAGATTGTTAGCCCCGAAGATGAAGATCGCGAATTACTGCAAGATTTCGATATCGATTTAGCCCAAGAAATTGCTGATCTCGATGCTGATTTACTTGTTGCGCGTCCACCAGTTGTGACAGTTATGGGACACGTCGATCACGGTAAAACCAGTTTGCTAGACGCTATCCGCAAATCTGAGGTTCTAAAGTCTGAGGCCGGGGGAATTACCCAGCACATTGGCGCCTATCAAATTCACCACGATCACGACGGCGTCAACCGCGCAATTACCTTTATTGATACACCTGGCCACGAAGCCTTTACTGCAATGCGTGCTCGCGGTGCCAAGGTAACCGATATCGCAGTTCTGGTTGTGGCAGCCGATGATGGAATTATGCCGCAGACAATCGAAGCGTTAAATCACGCGCAGGCAGCAGATGTTCCGATTGTCGTTGCCGTTAACAAGGTTGATAAGGAAGGCGCTAACCCAGATAAGGTCCGCCAGCAATTAACCGAATACAACTTGATCGCTGAAGAGTATGGCGGCGAAACTCTATTCGTTAACGTCTCTGCAAAGTCAGGCGTTGGTGTAAACGAACTTATCGATGCCATTCTCTTAACAGCAGATGCGGCAATTGATCTTCGCGCTGTTGCGCAAGATAGCGCTCGAGGAGTTGCCATTGAAGCTCACCTAGATCGCGGTCGCGGACCGGTTGCAACTGTTCTAGTACAGCGTGGAACTTTGAAGATTGGCGATGCAATCGTTGCTGGTGGTTCATTTGGTCGCGTACGTGCAATGCTAGATGAGCATGGCGAAAGCGTTGATTCGGCTGGACCATCGCGCCCCGTGCAGGTTCTTGGATTTACATCTGTTCCAAGCGCGGGTGACACATTCCTTGTTGCAGACGAAGATCGCACCGCTCGTCAGATCGCCGAAAAGCGTCAGGCAGCAGAACGAAATGCACAACTTGCTAAGGCGCGTAAGAAAGTCTCACTTGAAGACTTTATGGAGCAGTCCAAGGTCTCAACACTTAACCTCATCCTTAAGGGCGATGTATCCGGTTCGGTTGAAGCCCTCGAAGATGCGCTCATGCAACTCGATGTCGGAGCAGAAGTTGATCTGCGGGTAATCCACCGCGGTGTCGGCGCAATTACCAAGAGCGATATCACTCTGGCATCTGCATCTACCGCTGTCGTAATTGGCTTTAACGTTAAGCCAGAACCACAGACCGCTATTTATGCAGATCAAGAGGGAGTGGAAGTTCGTTTCTACTCTGTGATCTACAACGCTATTGAAGAGATCGAACTATCTCTTAAGGGCTTGCTCAAGCCAGAATATGAAGAAATCATTCTCGGTAACGCAGAAGTGCGTGAGATCTTCAAATCTTCTAAGGCTGGAAATATCGCTGGATCAATCGTTCGCGATGGATCCATCAAGCGAAATGCCAACGCGCGAATTATGCGCGGTACTGAAGTTATCGCTGATGATCTAACTATTGATTCGCTCAAGCGCTTCAAAGATGATGCCACCGAAGTCAAAGAAGGCTTTGAGTGCGGTATTGGCCTTGGCAATATGAAGGATCTGCAGATCGGAGACACAATCCAGGTCTTTGAGATGCGCGAGAAGAAGCGGGCTTAGTTATGGGCCAATCACATCGCACCCAGAAAGTTGCCGATCGCATCAAAGTGGTAGTTGCGCAGCTACTTGAGACGAAGATTAAAGATCCTCGTCTCGGCTTCGTAACTGTCACCGATGCGCGCGTCACTGGCGATCTGCAGAACGCATCGATCTTCTACACCGTTTTAGGTGATGACGATCAGCGCGCCGCAACAGCTGCTGCGTTGGAGAGCGCAAAAGGAGTAATCCGCAGCGCAGTCGGTCGTGATTTGCAGGCCCGAATTACTCCATCTATCGAATTCTTCGAAGATGGATTACCTGATTCTGCAAAAGCTCTAGATTCCTTGCTGGATAAAGTTCATGAACTAGATGCTGAAGTTGCCCAACTTCGTAAGAACGCTTCATTTGCTGGGGGAGAAGATCCTTACAAGGCCCCAAAGATAATTGAAGATTGATTCTTAAATTACGCCATGACAGATGGATTTTTAGTAGTAGATAAGGCACCGGCAATGACTAGCCACGATGTTGTGGCAGTAGCACGTAAAGCTTTAGGAACTCGCAAAGTAGGTCATGCAGGCACCTTGGACCCTATGGCTACCGGTGTTTTGGTTCTCGGGTTCGGTAATGGAACGCGACTTCTGCAATACATCACTGATGGTGATAAGTCTTACCAGGCGACTGTAGTTCTAGGAGCTGCCACAGTAACTGATGATCGAGAAGGCGAGTTAATCTCTGAGGCAGATGCATCTGGAGTAAGCGATCAAGAGATTCACAATGGACTTGCCAAGATGGTTGGTGAGATTCAACAACGCCCAAGTTCAGTTTCTGCGGTAAAAGTTGGTGGAGAACGCGCCTATGACCGAGTACGTGCGGGTGAAGTATTTGAATTAGCGGCACGAACCATCACAATTTCTTCACTCAGCGTTTTGGAAATTCGCCGCGTGGGTTCGCGTGTTGAAATAGATATAGATGTCACCTGCTCTGCGGGCACATTTATCCGCGCTATTGCGCGTGATCTAGGCAGTGATCTACAAGTTGGTGGACACTTATCTGCACTTCGCCGCACACGCGTTGCTGGCTTTCCTATTTCTCAAGCCATCTCATTTGAAGAATTAAAGGCACAGAATTTTGCGCCTCTGGAAGTTGCAGATGTTGCACGTGCGACTTTCCAGGTTCGTGAATTAGGGTTAGATGAAGTTCAAGAGCTCTCCTTTGGTCGCCCCCTAATAACGAATCAAAGCGATGAAATATTTGCGGCGCTCTCGCCAGATAATCGTCTAATCGCGCTCTTAAAGAATGAATCTGGCAAAGCCAAACCTATCGCCGTTTTTGCTGCGGCCAATTAATCGGTAATAATTAGCAAATGAGAAAGGGTAACGTCGTACTAATCGGAGTCTTCGATGGCGTGCACCAAGGCCACCAACTTCTGTTAAATCGCGCCAAAGAGATAGCAGATGGCCGCAATATTGTGGCGCTTACTTTTGATCCTCATCCAATGCAAGTTCTTGCGCCCGAGCGCGCCCCTACGCTACTTACTACCCTGGCTGATCGAGTTGAGTTGCTAAAGATTCATAACGCAGATCAGGTGGCGGTTCTTAAATTCAATGAGCAATTTTCTGCCATGAAACCTGCCGATTTTGTTAAGGATGTCTTGGTTGGCCAATTAAGCGCATCCACGATCATTGTCGGGAAGAACTTTACTTATGGGCATAAAGCAGCTGGAAATGCTGACACTTTAATAAGAGATAGCCAAAATCTTGATTTCACAGTTGATATACAAGATCTCGAATCTGGTGAAGGCGAAGTTATTTCATCGTCGCGAATCCGAAATCTAGTAACTACAGGTCAAGTGGAAGAAGCACGCACCCTGCTTACTCGTCCTCATCGCTTAGATGGAGTTGTCGTTCACGGTGAAAAGCGCGGTCGCGAAATCGGTTACCCAACTGCCAACTTAGGAAATATTGATGGACAGACTGTTCCTAAAGATGGTGTTTATGCAGGTTGGTTAACTGTTGGGATTAATTTCTGGCCGGCAGCAATTTCAATAGGTACCAATCCAACTTTTGCAGGAGAGCGAGCTCGCCAGGTTGAGGCTTATGCGCTTGATCAAGAAGGTCTAGATTTGTATGATAAAAATGCATCAATTGAATTTGGTTGGAGATTGCGCGATACCCTGAAATTTGATGGCCTTGAACCGTTATTGGTTCAGATGAAGATAGATTGTGACCAGGCGCGCTCATTAACTGAGCGCTAATTACTCATTTTGCCTTATCCGCAGCCCCGCTGGTAATCTTGCCCTCGTCCAACGATCAAAGTGAGTGGCCGTGTATCAAACCGGTCGCCGTCGTGGCGGTAACTAATAGGAGACCAGAAATGGCTTTAACACCAGCAGTAAAGAAAGAAATCGTTGCAAAGTACGGCTCTTCAGCTACCGACACCGGAAGCCCCGAAGCACAAGTTGCTTTGCTCTCACGTCGTATTGAAGATATCACTACACATCTAAAGACCAACCCACACGATCACCACAACCGTCGCGGTCTCTTGTTGCTCGTAGGTCAGCGTCGTCGCATTCTTCAGTACTTATCAAAGACAGATATCAATCGTTATCGTGCGATTATCGAAAAGCTCGGTATTCGCCGCTAATTAAATAACTACCCACCAGGGGAGTTCAGAGTTTCCAGTTTTTTGTGGGAGCAATGGTCCTCGGTAGTGGTTTCCGCAAGGCGCTTAAGTCTGCGTGAACTTCGATCGACGATTCATTACTTCACATTCATTGCTGGTAACTCCTTGCGAACCTGGAACGGGTACATCAATTAAAGGAGGACCCATGGAGGGTCAAGAAGTACAGTCATCAGTTGCCGTTATTGATAATGGCAAATTCGGAAAGCGCGAAATCCGCTTTGAAACAGGACGCCTAGCGCGTCAAGCAGCCGGAGCGGCAGCAGTTTACTTAGACGATCAAACAATGATCTTCTCAGCAACAACTGCCTCAAAGACTCCTAAAGATCAATTCGATTTCTTCCCATTAACAGTAGATGTTGAAGAGAAGATGTATGCAGTTGGTCGTATCCCAGGATCATTCTTCCGTCGTGAAGGTCGTCCATCAGAAGATGCGATTCTTACTTGTCGTCTAATCGATCGCCCGTTGCGTCCATCATTCGTAAAGGGACTTCGCAATGAAGTTCAGATCGTCGTAACTGTTATGGCGCTAGATCCGGACCATATGTATGACGTGATCGCAATCAATGCGGCATCAATGTCAACACAGCTAGCAGGACTGCCATTTTCTGGTCCAATCGGTGGCGTTCGCGTTGCACTGATTGATGGGCAGTGGGTTGCATTCCCTAACCATTCACAAGTTGAAAATGCGGTATTTGATATGGTCGTTGCCGGTCGCGTGAGCGATGGCGATGTTGCGATCATGATGGTTGAAGCAGAAGCAACTGCTAAGACAATTGAGCTAATCAAGAACGGTCAGCCAACTCCTACTGAAGAAGTTGTTTCTCAAGGACTTGATGCCGCAAAGCCATTTATCAAAATCTTATGCGATGCACAGTCCAAGCTAGCTAAGGTAGCCGCAAAGCCAACTGCAGAATTTCCAGTCTTCTTGGATTACCAAGATGATGTATTCGCAGCAGTTGAAAAGGCAGCCAAGGATGATCTCGCTAAGGCTATGACTATCGCCGGTAAGCAAGAGCGCGAAACAAAGATTGATGAGATCTCAGCTGCAGTTAAAGAGTCAGTTTCTGCTGCATTCGAAGGACGCGAGAAGGAAGTTCCTGCCGCATTCCGTTCACTTACCAAGAAGTTGGTACGCCAGCGTGTATTGCGCGACAAGATTCGTATCGATGGACGTGGTTTGCGCGATATTCGTGCGCTCTCTGCAGAAGTTGAAGTTATCCCACGCGTACACGGATCAGCGATCTTCGAACGTGGTGAGACACAGATTCTCGGAATCACCACACTCAATATGTTAAAGATGGAGCAACAGCTCGATACTTTAAATCCAGAAAACCATAAGCGTTACATGCACAACTACAACTTCCCACCATATTCAACTGGTGAGACCGGTCGTGTTGGTACACCAAAGCGCCGCGAAATCGGCCATGGTGCACTTGCAGAGCGCGCACTTATTCCAGTACTTCCAACACGTGAAGAGTTCCCTTACGCAATCCGTCAGGTCTCTGAAGCGCTTGGTTCAAATGGTTCAACCTCAATGGGTTCTGTCTGTGCCTCAACACTTGCAATGCTAAATGCTGGCGTGCCGCTTAAGGCTCCAGTTGCAGGAATCGCAATGGGACTTATCTCAGATGATGTCGATGGCAAGGTTGAATACGTTGCCCTCACAGATATCTTGGGTGCAGAAGATGCATTCGGCGATATGGACTTTAAAGTTGCTGGTACTAAAGATTTCATCACTGCGTTACAGCTTGATACAAAGCTCGATGGTATTCCTGCATCAGTACTTGCTGGAGCACTTCACCAAGCTAAAGAAGCGCGCCTAGCAATCCTTGATGTAATGAACGAAGCCATCGACACACCAGATGAGATGAGTCCATTTGCTCCTCGCATCATCTCTGTGAAGATTCCAGTTGATCAGATCGGTGCGGTTATCGGGCCTAAGGGCAAGATCATCAACCAGATCCAAGATGAGACTGGTGCTGAAATTTCTATCGAAGATGATGGCACGATCTATATCGGTGCAACCGATGGTCCGTCAGCAGAAGCTGCACGCGCACAGATCAACGCGATCGCTAATCCGCAAATGCCAGAAGTTGGAGAGCGCTACCTCGGTACCGTTGTAAAACTCGCAGCATTTGGAGCCTTCATCTCACTTATGCCAGGTAAAGATGGCTTGCTCCACGTCTCGCAGATTCGCAAGATGCACGGTGGAAAGCGCATTGAAAACCTTGAAGAAGTTATGAAGGTGGGCGACAAAATTCAAGTTGAAATCGGCGAAATCGATCCTAAGGGCAAGCTTTCGTTGGTTCCGGTTCTCGAAGATGGAACTACACCGAGCGCTGAATAAGTAAAAAGCGCAAAAATGTCAGTTCGTCGCACAGTTTTACCTAGCGGTCTGCGTATCGTCACGGAAGAAGTTCCGTCGGTACGTAGCGCCGCGATCGGTATCTGGGTAAATGTAGGTTCACGTGATGAAACCCCGGCGGTTGCTGGGGCTTCTCATTTTCTAGAGCATTTGCTTTTTAAAGGAACCACGCGACGGAGCGCTTTAGAGATTTCCGCAACTATTGAATCTGTTGGCGGCGAGATGAACGCCTTCACAAGCAAGGAATACACCTGCTTCTATGCGCGGGTTATTGATACCGATTTACCTATGGCTATTGATGTCGTCTCAGATTTAATTACCTCATCCATTGTTTCAGCGCTCGATGTTGATGCTGAACGTAAGGTTGTTCTGGAAGAGATTGCAATGCGCGATGATGATCCCAGCGATCTGGTGCACGATCTTTACGCCGAAACGTATTATGGTGATACCCAACTCGGTCGTCCGATACTAGGAACAATTAAATCAATCAAAGAGATGACGCGAAATAGCGTCTTTAATTACTATAAGAAGAAGTACCTTCCGCAAGATCTAGTCGTGGCGGTAGCTGGAAATATCAAACATAAGCGAGTAGTCGCAATGGTAGAGGAAGCCCTGTCGCGCGATAACTTCTTAGATGTAAAGGGCGCCCCACAGATCCGTCCGAATACTCCAGTGAAGACTAAGCCGGTCGAGAGCGTTGGATTGTTGACGCGCAAAACTGAGCAAGCACACATGTTTTATGGCATGGAAGGCGTGGCACGTAGCGATGAACGTCGTTTTGCGATGGGCGTTCTTGCATCGGCGCTCGGCGGCGGAATGTCCTCGCGCCTATTCCAAGAGATTCGAGAAAAGCGTGGATTGGCGTATTCGGTATATGCCTATGCCCAACAATTCGCCGGATCTGGCCAGATCGGTTTCTATGCCGGTTGTAATCCAAGTAAGGCCATTGAAGTAGTAGAGATAATTCGTGAAGTATTGGCAGATGTCGCAGAAAATGGCATGAGCTATGAAGAGATTGAGCGCGCTAAAGGGGCGGTACGCGGATCACTAGTTCTAAGTCAGGAAGATTCTGGTTCACGCATGAGCCGAATCGGCAAAAATGAAATTGTCTACGGCCAAGTTATGGGCTTTGACGATATTTTGACTGCGATCTCCCGTGTAAATCCAACCGACGTTAGGGAAATTGCTAGCGAATATCTCACTAAATCGCCTACCCTTGCTCTCGTAGGTCCATTTAAAAACGAGGCGAAGTTTGAGAAGGTATTGCGATCATGATTAAAGTCGGCGTACTTGGCGCTCGTGGGCGCATGGGAGCAGAAGTCGTAAAGGCTCTTAACGAAGCCACCGACCTTGATTTAGTCTCTGCTCTAGATCTAGGCGATTCCTTAGATCAATTGGTAATAAATGGCGCACAGGTTGTCGTTGAATTCACTACCCCTGATTCAGTTATGGGCAATTTAGAGTTCTTAATTTCCAATGGAATCAGCGTTGTTGTTGGAACCACTGGTTTTGATGATGCCCGCATAGCCAAAGTAAAAGCGCTTGCTTCTGCTAGCCCTAAAGTTGGCGTTTTAATCGCTCCCAACTTTGCGATCGGCGCGGTATTAATGATGGAGTTTGCGGCAAAGGCAGCGAAGTACTTTGAATCTGCAGAAATAATTGAACTGCATCATCCAAGTAAAGTTGATGTCCCGTCTGGCACTGCTTCACGTACCGCAGATTTAATGACGCAAGCTCGAAAGGAGGCTGGCCTTGAAGCAATGCCAGATGCCACCAATTCGGGTATACCTGCTGCACGTGGCGCCTACGTCGGTGATATTCCAGTTCATTCGATTCGTTTACGTGGATTAATTGCTCATCAAGAGGTCTTGCTAGGCGGCTTAGGTGAGACGCTTACGATTCGCCATGATTCGTTAGATCGCGTCGGATTCATACCGGGAGTACTGCTGGGTGTGCGCAAAGTTATTTCTAATCCTGGGCTGACATTGGGCCTAGAGAAATTTATGTAAGGAGATCGCTAATGGCTAAAGCAGATATCACAATGTACGGCGCTGACTGGTGGGGAGATTGCCGCCGCTCTAAGCGCCTCTTTGAAGAGCTAGATATTCAGGTAAATCATATTGACGTTGAAAAAGATGAATCAGCCGCCGCAAAAGTGATTGAGATCAACGGAGGAGCGCAGTCGATTCCGGTAATCGTCTTTTCTGATGGAACTCACCTCACTGAACCGTCAGATAACGATCTAAAGGCGAAGTTACAAGTTTTAAATATAATCTAAAGCTCAATCAACCTATTCCTTTTGGTGATTTCGCAAGCTCAATCAACCTATTCCTTTTGGTGATTTCGCAAGCTCAATCAACCTATGTGAAATAGCGTTGCCGAGGTCGCAGCTGCTGAAAGCACAACAATCGGAAATGGCGCACGGAAAATCAGCGCAACCATAGCCACTCCCACACCAGCCATGCGCTGGTCTGCGACTAAGCGAGAGCCATTTGTAAAGGCCTGAACGCCAACTAGTGCACTTAAGAGCGCTATTGGAATCAACGAGTTGATCTTTAATATCCGAGGATGAGATAACCAACGCTTGGGGACGCTATGTCCAAGGTACTTTAGAGTAAAGGCCAGAACGCTAGTTCCGATTACAGCAATCCAAAACGGGTCAACTAGATTTATCTCCATATGCTGGCTCGCATTCCGAGGAAGACTGCCAATATAGCGGTGGCAATAATTGGTACTCCGGGCACAAAGTACGGCGTCATTGCCAGCGCAAGTACGCAAGCAGAGAGAGCAAGTACTCGGTCAGTTTTACTAATTAAACGTGGCCAGAGGAGTCCTAAAAATGCTGCAGGTACTGCAGCATCTAAACCCCAAGCCGCAGGATTGCCCATTGCTTGCGCACCTAGCGCGCCTGCCAAGGTGAAGATATTCCAGAAGATAAAGACACCAATTCCAGTGAGCCAAAATCCTTGCCGCGCTTCCTTTTCTCCTAGGTGTTCTTGTGAAAGGGCAACACCAGTTGATTCATCAATCGTAATTTGTGCGGCAAGTATTCGACGTAACCCTCTGACATTTAGTACTGGGGCCATGCGAAGTCCATAAAGAGTATTTCGCACACCTAATAATGTTGCAGTCGCAATTCCACTGAGCGCGCTACCGCCTGCGCCCAATACGCCAACGACAGCAAATTGTGATGCGCCAGTAAAAGTTAGAAGAGAGAGTAAGCAACTCTGTAAAACCGAGAAACCGGCAGCAACAGATGCCGCTCCAAAGGCAACTCCATAGGTCCCAACAGTCAGAGATACGCTCAATGATTGGGCGGCGGTGGCGCGGTTCACTCTAGACACGGGTGCATTCTGCCCTAGATATCCTCAGTGAGATAGCGCGATCTATATAAGGTGACGCCCATGAGCTTTGAAGTTATCTTTCGCGACGATGTCACAGTAGAACTCGTAAAATCAAGCGCTAGCGATGCTGATGTAATTTGGGCTGCCCGCGTCTCCACCGCCGGTGAACAATCCCTGGATGAAATTGGGGAAGATCCAGCGCGCTCAGCAGGTTTGATCAACTATCTTGCGCGCGAACGCCACGGTTCACCCTCGAGCACACCTCAATGACTTTTTTCATTAGCGCCCCCATATTTGTCTTCCGTGAATTTATGCGCCACCGAATCGCTTCCTATAACGAAGAGTCTGGGCGATATCGCGAGCTAAAACCAGTTTTCTATATTCCATCAAAAGAACGTAAATTGATTCAGGTTGGAAAAACTGGCGCGTATACATTCGAAGATGGCACAAAAGAGCAATTTGATATTTCAGTATCTGCAATGAAGGAAGCATATTTAGTTGCTTATGAGAGTTATAAGAAGATGCTTGAAGCAGGAGTAGCACGTGAAGTAGCGCGCGTCGTCTTGCCGGTGGCAACGTACTCTTCAATGTATGTGACTATGAATGCGCGTGCGTTAATGAACTTTCTCTCACTGCGCACGGCGCGTGAAGGTTCGCATTTTCCAAGCTACCCACAACGGGAAATAGAGATGGTTGCCGAGAAGATGGAAGCCGAATTCGCAAATTTGATGCCCCTTACCTACGGAGCTTTCGAGAAATCTGGACGGATCGCACCTTAAAACGGTAGGTTTAACCTATGACAATCGAAGCGCCATTCGGACGCATGCTCACCGCAATGGTGACGCCGTTTGATAAAGATGGGAAAATCGATTGGCCTGGTGTAGAAAAATTAGCTGCTCATCTCGTAGCCAATGGTCACGATGGAATCGCAGTTAACGGAACCACTGGCGAAGCCCCAACAACCAAATCTTCTGAGAAGGAAGAGATCATTCGCGTCGTAAAGAGCGTAGTTGGTCCAAAGATTTTCGTGGTTTCAGGTGCTGGAGATAATGAAACTGATTATTCAATAAATCAGGCTAAGCGCACCGAGAAAGC
>JAQCAO010000032.1 GCA_027731885.1 Actinomycetota bacterium
GTCATTTACGTACTGGAGAGTGATTTAGTGCCTATGGCGCCTGGCAAGTTGATAACACCCGAGATTAATCAAGAACTTGTCGAAGCCAAGGCTGAGGTGGAATTCCACGGTTATGGTGAGTATCGGGATCGTTGTGCAGCTGGTCAATCTCCTCCTTGCAAAAAAGACTGGCAAAATCCAAACCAGAGAACAAGTGAGTTTCCAAGAATAAGTGTGATGAAATTATCGCCGGTATTGTCTTCTTGGATGGACTCACAAAAAATGAGCGAGATGGCCAATGAAAGATTTATTTCAGATCCTCAAGGTTGCCCTGGTGATTCAGGTGGACCAATTACAACAATTTATAAAGGTGAAAGGATTTACCTTGGAATGGGGCTAGATGCAAATGAAGTTTACGCTTGTGGCGCCGGTGGTTCTCTTGGAAATAAACCCAACACTTTTGGACACTTTTCACCAGTATATAAGCACTTAGATTTAATAAAAGAAGCAGAGGCTTTTGTGGCACAACAGAGCGCTCCTGTTGCTTCAACGAAAAAAACAGTCACTATTCCTAATCTTAAGAAAACCACCATTACCTGCACCAAAGGCAAAGTAACCAAGAAAGTCACCGCCGTTAAGCCAAAGTGCCCTGCTAGGTATAAAAAGAAGTCTCCTTAGCCAATTCCGCAGTAATTCAAGTTTCACTGGTGATTTATAGGCGGGTTCACCTTGCGCAGTGGCTTGGGACCCCCTAGCCTCATAACAATCCGAATTGGATTATGACGTTTCTTGGAAAGGAAACAAAAATGGATGAGAGAACCCTGATAAAGCAGTGGAACCAACTTCGTCTGCAAATCATTCAAGCCCAGATCGCGCCAGCTCTTGTATTAATTGCGATTGTGGCGTTAGCGTCAATTGGCTCGTTCAATGAGGCTTCAGATGGTGCGAAGTTTCTCGCTCTCGGTGTTACCGCTGTAACCGGAATTTTGGCAACAATTAGCCAATACGCAGCAGTGCGTGAAGGTGAAGCGCTAATTGTCGACCTTCGAAAAGTAGATAAGCCATCTGCGGTTGCTCAGAAGATCGCTGACTCACGTGGCCTTGTCTCGCTATCAGCGATTGCGATAATTGCATTTGATATCGCAATCTTTGCACTAACTGTTTGGGCAGTGCTCGGCGCGTAATGGAAGCTGGTTTCATTGTGATTGCCATCTATGCGATCGCGGTCATAGCTCTGGTAACGCGCTTTGAAAAACCAAAGAAGAGACCAAAGAGCTTGACCGGACGCGGAGGCGATTTCGAATAGTCCCCATTTATCGCTCGCAGTGATCCATTTAGCAATATGGGTGATTCCGATTCCCCTAAAGCCTGAGTGTCCTGCTGGGCAGAGGAAGAAGTAACTTCTGGCTTGAAGGCCCTCCAAATCTCAGTCCGAGCCCCTACCTACCCACCTAAGTGAGCGTGGAAATGCCTTTGGAATGAAATTCTCAGGTTTATGGTTTTAAATAGGACCTACCTAACTCGCCCCAAAGGGGGGAGATTTCCTAGAAAGGGAAATTAGTGCGCAGTTCAAATCCAGTACTAACTCGTTCGAACCGTGGTTTTGCTCAAATGGATATAACACGTCTCGAAAACGATTCACTAGAAGCAACTTACGCTTCACCAGCCGCATCATCACTTCGCACCGGTCGCGTGACTATGGACGATGTTGTAATGCGCACAGCAACTCTATTTGCAGTTTTGGTTGCCGTAGGTGCATTTGCTTGGGGCGCTAACAACCCAGGGCTTGCACTAGTCGGCTTCCTCGGCGGTTTTGTTCTTGCAATGGTAAATATCTTTTCGAAGAAAGTTCGCGTACCGCTAATTGTTGCCTACGCAGCCGCGCAAGGACTAGCACTCGGAACAATCAGCCGAATCTACAACGAGGCTTATTCAGGCATTGTTGGCCAGGCAGTCATCGGAACGCTCTGTGCTTTCGGTGGAATCTTGTTGGCCTACCGCAGCGGAAAGATTCGCGTAACTCCTAAGTTCACCCGTATCTTGATTGGTTCGCTAATTGGTTATGTTGTTTTCTCTCTCATAACATTGTTTACCGGACGCCCAGGTGGAGCAACTGGCTTACTAGTTGCTGTCGCCGCAGTTGCCCTTGCAACATTCTTTCTGGTCCTTGATTTCGATCAGATTGAACGCACAATCGCAGCTGGTGCACCTCAACAAGAGTCATGGCGAATGGCATTTGGTTTGATGGTCACAATTGTTTGGTTGTATCTGGAAGTTTTGAGATTACTCTCAATCCTTCGCAGCGGTGACTAAAATAAATTAACTAGATTGCCCGAGATGCGAAGCCCGCGTCTCGGGCAATTTTGTTGCCGCAAAGAGTGCGATGAGCATTAGGCCCGCGGTTACGGCAAAAGCAGGGCGGAAGCCGTAATGATCGGCAATAAATCCAAGTACGACAGGTGCAATCATTGCGCCTGCATCGCCTGACATCTGAAAGAGCGCAATTACTTGTCCGCCTTTACCTTTCATTACATCGCCAACAATGGCCGCTGGAGTTGTCGATAGAAATGCTGCTCCAATGCCAGATATGGCCATCGAAAGCAGGAACATCCAAGGTTGATAGGTAAATAATAAAATCGCAACAGATGCGAACACCAATGAGGAACCAGCAAGGGCTGAAAACTTGCGACCTTTTTCATCAGAGAGACTTCCGGCCTTTAAAAGAAGCACTCCCTGAACCACCGAAGCGATAGTGAATCCAACTCCAAGAAATCCTGCACTTGAACCTAAATCTTCGACCATAAAGAGCGGCAGAATAGAGCGGCTCATTCCAAAGAATATTGATGCGCTACAGAAGGAGATTACTAAGGCAATCAGATAGGGCTTACTTGATAGGGCATCACGTAAAGAAGGTTTCTCTTGTGCGCTCTTTTCAGTTGGGCGAGCTGCGAGAATAGAATTTCTCAAAAGAAAACCACCGGCAACACTTGAAATTACAAGTAGCACTGAATAGATAAGAAGAGGTGCCCGCAGCGAGATAGCGGTTAAGAAACCACCGATAACTGGGCCAGCCATCATGCCTAGCAAGAAACTTCCGTTGTAAAGCGATTGAACTCGAGCGCGCCTTGTGTCATCAACAGCGCGGAGCAGGATTGATCCAGCAGCTACTGAGAACATTGAAGAACCAAGTCCGCCCACCGCACGATAAATAAGTAACTCGGCATAACTCCGCGCCAGAGCTGCTGCAAAAGCTGTGATGGCTACAAATCCAACGCCAGCTGTGTAAACAATTCTCTCGCCAAATTTATCTACCAATTTTCCAGAGAATAAACCGCTAGCGAATCGAGCTAGTGCAAAAGCGGAGATAATTAAACCCACCTGCGTATTGTTTACCCCGAATGAATTGGCAAAAAGTGGGATGGTTGGCGCAATGATTCCAAAGCCGACAGCGACAAAGAATGAGGAGAAGACCAATACTCCTACTTCGCGTGGAAATTCAGTGAAGGGATTTTTAGGTTTGAGGTGGGCTGAAAGATTCAATTAATTTCTGACCTTATGCCTTTCAGGCGCACCTTTATAGTTTTATAGTTGTTGAGAATTGAGATAAGTTTACTCCGTGAAATCAGTAATAGCCGAAGACCTAGTAAAAACTTATCGCGATGGAGCAGTTCGTGCTCTAGATCACCTATCTCTAGATGTTGAAGAGGGCACCGTATTAGGCGTCCTCGGTCCAAATGGAGCAGGCAAGACAACGTGTGTACGAATTCTTGCCACTTTATTGAAGCCAGATTCTGGACGCGCCATGGTTGGCGAAATAGATGTAATTAAACATCCCGAAAAGGTGCGCGAAGTAATTGGTCTATCTGGTCAATATGCAGCAGTCGATGAGATTTTAACTGGCTGGGATAACTTAGTTATGTTTGGCCAGCTCTATCACTTAGGTAAAAAAGCGTCGATTGCTCGAGCTGAAGAGTTACTTGAAAGATTCTCTCTTACAGATAGTGCAAAGCGTCCGATCAAAACTTACTCCGGTGGAATGCGCCGCCGCCTTGATTTAGCGGCATCACTTATCGTTAAACCAAAGGTACTTTTCTTAGATGAGCCAACGACTGGACTTGATCCACGTGGTCGCCAAGAAATGTGGAGCGTTATCGAAGAGTTGGTGAAGGGCGGAGTTACCTTACTTTTGACTACTCAATACCTCGAAGAAGCTGATCAGCTAGCCGATGAGATCGCAGTTATTGATCACGGCAAAGTTATTGCTCGCGGCACATCTGATGCGCTAAAGAAGCAAGTTGGTGGCGAACGTTTAGAAATTGTTGTTGAGACCCCGAACATCGCTAAGACAATGGAAGTTGTTGCCGCGATTAGTGGAAATAGAGCGACCTTAGATGAAGGCTTACGAATGATTTCTGCTCCGGTTTCAACAGGTGCAACTGCGCTGATCGAAACCCTTCGCTCTCTAGATGCCGCTGGTATCCATCCACTCGATGTGGGTTTAAAGCGCCCATCACTTGATGATGTTTTCTTATCTCTCACAGGCCACGCAGCCGAAGAGAAAGTCGAAGAAGTTGCCACAACCGGACGTAGAAAGAAGGCAAAGAAGTGAGCGCCTTTAAAGACACAATGATTATCACCCAACGCCAGTTACGTTTATTAACTCGCGTACCTGAAGTTTTAATCTTTTCAACGATCCAACCGGTGATGTTCGTGCTCTTGTTCCGTTATGTATTTGGTGGATCGATATCGACCGATCAGCCTGGCGGATATGTCCAATTCCTGATGCCCGGCATATTTGTACAAACCGTGGCTTTCACACTGGCCGGTACTGCATCTGGGCTAGCCGAAGATATGAAGAAGGGTTTGATCGATCGCTTTAGATCACTGCCAATTTCACAATCAGCCCTTGTTATTGGTCGTACGCTAGGGGATTCCTTACTCAACATCGTTGTACTGGCGGTTATGGGAATCGCTGGATATATCGTCGGCTGGCGACCTACATCGGGTCTTCTTAACATCGCAGTTGGATTTATCTTCCTATTGCTCTTTGGATATGCACTTTCTTGGGTAGGAATCTTTGTCGGACTGTCAGCATCTGATGCGCGGGTGGTTCAGAACGTTAGCTTTATCGTCACTTTCCCACTGACTTTCTTATCAAATGCCTTTGCACCAACCACGGGTATGCCACGTGCGCTGCAGTACTTTGCAGAGTGGAACCCGGTTTCAACTATGGTCGCAGGATGCCGCGAACTCTTTGGTTTAGAGAATCAATTTGGCGCAACGGCGGGTTCTTTCCCAAGTGAAAACCCGCTGCTGACATCTTTCTTATACATGATCTTAATCATGGTGATCTTTATTCCAATTAGCGTTAGAAAATATAAGCGCTCTGCAGATTAATAGCTAGTTGCTGCTTTAATCTCGACTTTAATCTCTTTACCATTTGGCGCTGTGTAAGAAACGGTGTCACCAATCTTGGCACCCATAACGGCTGCGCCAAGTGGAGATTTTTCGCTGTAAACGCTGAGGTCCCCTGATGCAATTTCGCGCGAACCAAGTAAGAACTTCTCTTCATCTCCGGCGATAATTGCAGTGATCACCATTCCGGGTCCGACCACTCCATCAGCAGATGCTGGGGGAGTTCCGATATGTGCATTCTCGAGCATCTGCTTTAACTGGCGGATGCGCGCTTCCATCTTTCCTTGTTCATCACGCGCTGCGTGATAACCGCCGTTCTCTTTTAAATCTCCTTCAGCGCGAGCTGCTTCGATCTTTGCGGTGATTTCTTTACGGCCATCACTTTCCAGGTGTGCCAGTTCAGTGCGCAAACGATCAGCGGCTTCTTGGGTTAGCCAAGTTTGTGGGGTACTCATAATGGGCAACGGTATACGAAGTAATTATTTGGCGCGACAACGCACAATTGCTGCGGTGAACGGGGTAGATCGTGCGGGAATTGCAGTGATCTGCTCGCTTGAGGTGCTGCCGGCAGCGATAGTTTCATCAATCTGCCCAATCACATTCTTATCTTGATCACGTGCGGATAAAGTGCAGATAACAACTTGATTGGGGTCTATGCGATCGATTCTGTATCTGATAGAAATTTCTCGATCTGCGGTGACTTCAAATGAAATAAGCTCGCTGCGAATTGGTGGATCGGAATGATGCAAGGCCGCCCAAATCAGCCAACCTCCACCAATCAAGGCAAAGACGATCGCGGGTGTGACCCAACCTTTAGTTGAGCGCACGCCGTAGCGGTCGTTGAAATCAAAATCCATGGCAAGATTATGGCATGCAAACAGAATTTGATATGGGTTGGTCTGGATCACTTACAGTTCTTACCCTCTGCATCACTGTTGCACTTTTGTTGCGCAGTTTCTATAAGCGCTACCAGCGAATGAACCCTCGCAATAATGAAAACCAGAGCGATAGTTAAAAAGCTCTCCCAAGGGCTAATAGTTCTTCTGATTTTCTCAGTATTGATGGGTCTCGGAAAATGGCAGCTGGATCGGTCAGTAATTGTCAAAGAAACAAATGCCGCCGCAAAGGTGATCGATCCCAAGGTCTATTCTTTACAAGATTTGGCTACACCTACTTCGCCACTTGATTCAAGAAATGCAAATAAGAGCGTTTCTGTAAGCGGATTTTATATTGCAAATTTTAAAGCACCGCTTCAAGTGGATAAAGATGGAAAGGTGAGCGATTGGGAAGTTGGCTTGTTGCAGGTTGATCAATCAAACCCGCTCTCTGGAATCTTGGTGGTCCGAGGACTCTGGGAAGATCGATTAGCAAACCCTGAGGTAGCGATATCTACCAAAATTTCACTTGTTGGGACTCTGCAACCACGTCAATACGATGATCGCGCAGATAATGAGCCCGGGATTATTTCCAGGCTAGATAGCAGCGTAATTGTTGGGTTGGTTGATCTGCAGTTATATGACGGTTTCATAGCCGCTAAATCAGAGAGCGTGCGGATAGGTGAGCTGGTGCGCGAAAGAGTTGTTCCACCGACTCCGGTCTCACGTATCGCTGGGTATTACTGGCAACATATTTCATATGTCGCCATCTGGTGGCTAATGGCGGCGATAGTTCTTTACCTTCCCTTTTATCGCCGTAAGATTGCCTCATGACAGGTGTAATTAAGAGATTTCGAGTAATGGCGGTTATCGCCGGTGTTATGTCACTGCTTCTCTGGTTTGTAGACCTGCCAGTGGTGTACCTATTTGATAATGAAGACTGGAAAGCGAAAGTCGCCTGGATTCCCTTTGTTCACGGATGGATTTATGCGGTCTATCTCCTTGCCGCCATTCAATTTTCAGTTAAAGCGCGCTGGGAGCTGCGCCGCATAATCTGGCTCGCCCTGGCAGGCACATTGCCAGTTGCATCCTTTATTGCGGAGCGCAGAATTGTTAAGCAGTACAAGTAAGGCGATCAAATCCGCGCTCTATCCCTTTTATGAGTCGCGGATTGTCCGGGGTCTGGATTTTTCAAAGACGCCGCGCCACGTTGGAGTGATCTTGGATGGCAATCGCCGTTTTGCAAAAGCTAATCCCAACCACCTTGATCCCAAGGGACATCGCCGCGGTGCCAGCAAGATTGTGGAATTTCTCGGTTGGTGCGATGAAGCAAAAGTTGAAGTTGTCACCTTGTGGTTGTTATCTACCGAAAACTTTAAACGCACCCCTGAAGAACTTGATGGGTTGTTGCGAATTATTGGCGACACGGTCGATGAACTTCACGCAACTGGCAAGTGGAATATAAAGGCCGTTGGTGCGCTAGATCTCTTGCCGCCTTGGCTAAGCGAGAAGTTGGCTAATTTGCCTCCCGTGGATGCAGATGGTGTTGAGGTAAATGTAGCTATTGGTTATGGCGGCCGACGTGAAATCGTGGATGCAGTAAAAGGATATTTACAAGATAAGCGCGAAGATGGTTCTAGCATTGAAGCGGCGGCAAATGAATTAACGGCAGATGCGATTTCTAAGTATCTGTATACCGCCGGCCAACCAGATCCCGAATTATTGATCAGAACTTCAGGAGAACAGCGCTTAGGTGGATTTTTATTGTGGCAGAGCGCGCTATCTGAGTTCTACTTCTGTGAAGCGTATTGGCCAGATTTTCGTCGCGTAGATTTCTTACGCGCACTTCGCGCATATTCACAGCGCCAGCGTCGCCTTGGTGTATAGCCTTAACCAAGCCTTAATCAATCGCTATGGCGTGTCGCACTTAAAAAGCGGCGATAAAGTTCTATCTTTTTCTAGTCAGAAGCAACTCCCATCGGATAAAACTAAAGAGAATGCGAGAGCTGGCCATTGGCTACTCCAGTATCTAATAGCAAGAAAAAGGCTGCAAAAAAGACCTATGTTTTAGATACCAGCGTTCTGTTGGCAGATCCGAACGCGCTCTCAAAATTTGAAGAACATGAAGTAATAATTCCGATCGCAGTTATTGGTGAACTCGAAACCAAACGCGATCACCCAGAACTCGGCTATTTTGCCCGCGCTGCGCTTCGCTCTCTAGATGACCTGCGCATTACTCACGGCCGGTTAGATAGACCTCTGACGATAACCCCAGAAGGTGGCACGCTCTCAGTTGAGTTAAACCATACCGATTTAAGTACCTTGCCCCACGGCTTTTTACGAGATGGCACAAATGATTCACGTATTCTGGCGATCGCTAAGAATTTAATGTCTGATGGTAAAGACGTGGTCTTGGTTACTAAAGATTTACCACTGCGCGTTAAAGCCTCTTCAGTTGGAGTCGAAGCCCAAGAGTATTTAGCCGAACTTGTTTCAAATAGCGGTTGGACTGGAATCGAAGAGTTAAGCGTTGGCCACAACATTATCGACGAGCTCTATGCTTCCGATCGCGCCGACCACGAAGCTGCTCATCAACTACCAGTTCATACTGGAATTGTTCTGCACTCTGAAAAAGGGAGCGCCCTTGCTCGAGTAACTGCAGATAAACAGTTGCAATTAGTCCGCGGCGATCGCAACGCCTTCGGATTGCACGGACGATCTGCAGAACAACGAATCGCCTTGGATCTCTTATTAGATCCTGAGATCGGCATCGTCTCTCTCGGCGGTCGCGCCGGTACCGGAAAATCCGCGCTCGCTCTCTGCGCCGGTCTGGAAGCGGTAATGGAGAAGCGCCTTCATAAGAAAGTTGTAATCTTCCGTCCGCTCTATCCAGTTGGTGGGCAAGAGTTGGGATACCTACCTGGCAGTGAAGGCGAGAAGATGTCGCCCTGGGCGCAAGCGGTCTTCGATACTTTAGGAGCGCTGGTTTCTCAGGCGGTGGTAGAAGAGATTATGGCGCGCGGTTTGATCGAAGTTCTGCCACTGACCCATATCCGCGGCCGCTCACTTCATGACTCATTTGTAATTGTCGATGAAGCCCAATCGCTAGAGCGTGGCGTGTTGCTGACCGTGCTCTCCAGAATTGGGCAATCCTCGAGAGTTGTCCTAACTCACGATGTCGCCCAGCGCGATAATTTGCGGGTGGGCCGCCACGATGGCGTCGTCGCAGTCGTTGAGACCCTCAAGGGCCACCCGCTCTTTGCCCACGTAACCTTGACGCGCAGCGAGCGCTCGCCGATCGCAGCCCTGGTGACGGAGATGCTGGAAGGGCCGATTAGCTAACTCGCTGCCTACTCCCAGATCAGCTCTATTTAAATCTCACAGTCATAATTAGGACAATTAGGACTTTGCGCTAACTGAGCAGGACTTTTACCTGTCCACAGGAGGCGACTTTTCTGAGAATTTGCGCCACACGCATAATTTAATTTGCGAGATCCAACCCAGATTGCCACTCTTAGCGCATTCCCCGCAGGCCCCCAACCTATTTTTAGGTCGATGGCCCACGGGCAGAGAGAACGGAAAGGAGGGCAGCGATGTCCAAGTACAGCTCCAACTCGCGCGCCCTTTGGACCCTGGTAGGTGCATTGCTCTTCATCTCTGCCGCCCAACCAACTGCCTCTGGTCTGGAATTTCCGATGACCACAACCATTTCGCTACCGGCATCGGCAAATCTGACTACCTCAATTTCCCTTAAAAATAGCGTCGATCTCTCCGAAGGCGCTGCCCTGTACACCCAGCTAGATAAGCGCGCCAAACTCGTCGCCTCTCAAATGGCGTTGGCGGCAGTCGTCAGTCGACAAGTCGAAATGGCGCGTTCTAGCTCTGGCGCTAAGCGGGTTGCGAAATCGATCATGCTTATTGAATATGCCTGGGGTGCCGATCAATTCCTCTGCCTCAACCGACTTTGGACTAAAGAGAGCCACTGGAATTACAGAGCCCGCAATCGGGTATCGGGCGCTCACGGAATCCCACAGTCTCTGCCCGCAAGTCGGATGGATGATGTTGCAACCGATTGGCGCACCAACCCAGTCACCCAGATCCGTTGGGGGCTACGTTACATCGAAGCGCGTTACGACATTCCATGCAGAGCTTGGGCAAAATTTAAGCGCAGTAATTACTACTAAATCTTAGGCTTGCTCCCAATAGAAACTAACTTGGTAGTTTCAGTAAAGAAATCATTTCCTTTATCGTCAACAACAATGAAGGCCGGAAAGTCCACAACATCAATCTTCCAGATCGCTTCCATTCCGAGATCTTCAAAATCCAAGACTTCAACTTTCTTGATGCAATCTTGGGCAAGGCGCGCTGCTGGCCCACCGATAGATCCAAGATAGAAACCACCGTGGGTTTTGCAAGCATCGGTGACAACCTTGGAGCGATTTCCTTTAGCGAGCATTACAAGAGAACCACCTGCTGCTTGGAATTGTTCAACATATGAATCCATTCGCCCAGCCGTTGTTGGGCCGAAGGAACCTGATGCATAACCAGCAGGAGTCTTTGCCGGGCCTGCGTAATAAACAGCGTAATCCTTTAAGTACTGCGGCAGCGCTTGGCCGGCATCAAGTGATTCTTTAATGCGGGAGTGTGCCAAATCGCGAGCGACAACGAGCGTTCCAGAAAGCGAAAGACGAGTCTTAATTGGATGCTTGCTTAGCTCTGCGCGCACAGCATCCATTGGCTGATTTAAATCAATCTTCACCACGTTATCGTCTAAGTGATCATCAGTTGTATCAGGTAAGAAATGTGCTGGATCGCGCTCTAACTCTTCGAGAAAGATGCCATCTTTAGTGATCTTGGCCTTTGCCTGACGATCTGCCGAACAAGATACAGCGATTGAAATTGGCAGAGATGCGCCGTGGCGGGGCAAACGAACCACGCGGACATCGTGGCAGAAGTACTTGCCACCAAATTGTGCGCCAATTCCTAAGGTACGTGTTAGTTGAAGTATTTGTTCTTCAAGTTCTAAATCGCGGAACCCGTGGCCAGTTGCGGCATCACCTGAAGTTGGCAGCGAATCCAAGTATTTAGTACTGGCCAATTTTGCAGTCTTTACATTGTGTTCGGCGCTTAATCCACCAATGGCAATTGCCAGGTGATAGGGAGGGCAAGCGGCGGTTCCGATGGAACGGAGTTTTTCATCTAGCCATTTCAAGAATGCAGTTGGGTTTAAAACTGACTTAGTCTCTTGATATAGAAATGTCTTATTTGCACTGCCGCCACCTTTGGCGATAAATAATAAGTTGTACTCATCTTGATGATCTGAATCAGCGAATATTTCGATTTGGGCAGGCAGGTTATTGCCCGTGTTCTTCTCTTCCCAAGTCGTCGTCGGCGCCATCTGTGAATATCGCAGGTTTAAACCAGTGTAGGCGTTGTAAATACCTTGCGAGATGGCAACTTCATCTTTAGATGTTGTCAGAACATATTGTCCACGCTTACCCATTACAAGTGCGGTACCGGTGTCTTGGCACATCGGCAGAATTCCACCAGCTGCGATATTGGCGTTCTTCAATAGATCTAAGGCGACGAAGCGATCATTAGGTGAGCTTTCCGGATCCGTCAAAATATTGGCTAACTGCTGCAAATGTTCAGCGCGCAAGTAATGCGAGATATCGTGAATCGCCGTTTCAGAAAGTAGCGTCAACGCTTCAGGTGCTATCTGCAGAAATTCGCGATCGCCCAGTTTAATGACGCTGACACCAGCGTTGCCGATTTTGCGGTACTTAGTTTTATCCTCACCGATTGGAAGTAAATCAGAGTATGAAAATTGTGGTGACATTATTGCGCCGGTTTCTTTGCAGCATCTAGCTTCTTCTTAGCCCCGTCCAACCATTCTTGGCAGATCTTGGCTAACTCTTCGCCGCGCTCCCAGAGCTTTAACGACTCTTCTAAAGTTGCGCTGCCATCTTCGAGTGATTCAACAATCTCGGCGAGTTCATCGCGCGCTTCTTCATACGAAGGCTTTTCTGATTTAGCGGCCATGGGTTAAATCTACTCGCTCCCCAGCACGCTGGCTTTAGCTTCGCCTTTAGCAGCTCGGATTCGCAGCACAGATCCAGCCTTCAACTTTGTGGCATCGCGCACAATTTTTCCATCATCGCTTTGGACCACCGAGTAGCCACGATCCATAGTCGATTGTGGAGAGAGTGAGCGCAGGTGAGCGATAACGCCCTTGATCTCTTTCTTCTCAATATCTAATAAAGCTTTAAATCCGCGGTGTGCACGATCACGCAAGGCTGATAAATCTTCTTTACGTACTTTAATCATTACGCCAGGATCTTTCATAACTGGGCGATTACGCAATTGTGTGATCTGATTTAACTCAAAATCGACGCTAGCAACCAGTCGGCGAAACATGCGATCACGCAATTTATTTATATCCGAAATCTCTTCTTCAATATCGGGCACGACCCGCTT